>NZ_JBMHHY010000045.1:0-68041 GCF_049739465.1 Embleya sp. AB8 | reverse complement strand
AGTTTGAGCAGTGACCAGGCGTCCTTGGCGTAGTACGTCTCGTCGAATATCACCGCCTTCGGCTTGCCCAGGTTCCAGAACCGGATGAAGCCGGCGAGCAGGGTCACCAGGATGCACGGGAGCCAGCCGCCGCCGGTGTACGCGCTGTTGTCGGTGTACGAGGGCACCAACCGCTCGCGCAGCGAGGTCGGCGGCCGGTCCCGATAGCCGAATCGGGCCAGTGACCAGGCCCATCCGCGCGGCTCCGGACGTGCGGTCCCGGTGCTGCCGGGGGACTCCGCATCCCCCTCCGGGGGGTGCTTTCGGGTCGGCTGATCGGTCGCCACGTCACTCGTCACCCGTGCATCGTATTGACGCGCGGGCGAAGCGGGGCGCGCGAAAGGAGAGGATGGCCGGGTGGATCACGAACAGGACAGCCCTCAGGGCGGCGTACTCGTACTGGCCGGCACCCCCATCGGCGACGTGAGCGACGCGCCCGCGCGGCTCGCCGTCGAACTCGGTACGGCCCAGGTGGTGGCCGCCGAGGACACCCGCAGGCTGCGCCGATTGGCGAGCGCGCTGGGCGCGGAGGTGCCCGGCCGGGTGGTGTCGTACTTCGAGGGCAACGAGGCGGCGCGCACCCCGGAGTTGGTCCAGGCGCTGCGCGAGGGCAAGCGGGTGCTGCTCGTCACCGACGCGGGGATGCCGTCGGTGTCCGATCCGGGCTATCGCCTGGTGGAGGCGGCGGTGGCCGAAAACATTCGGGTGACGGCGGTGCCGGGGCCCTCGGCGGTGCTCACCGCGCTGGCGCTGTCCGGGTTGCCGGTGGACCGGTTCTGCTTCGAGGGGTTCCTGCCGCGCAAGGCGGGCGAGCGGGCTCGGCGGCTGGCCGAGTTGGCCGCCGAGCCGCGCACGATGGTGTTCTTCGAGGCGCCGCATCGGCTCGCCGAGTCGCTCGCGGCGATGGCGGCGGCGCTGGGCGCCGGGCGGCGGGGGGCGGTGTGCCGCGAGTTGACCAAGACGTACGAGGAGGTCCGCCGGGACACCCTGGCCGAACTCGCCGAGTGGGCGCGGCCGGGGGTGCGCGGCGAGATCACGGTCGTGGTCGCCGGCGCGCCGCCGGCCGACCCCTCGCAGGTCGGCCCGGCGGAGTTGGTCGAGCGGGTGGCCGCCCGCGAGGCGGCCGGCCAGCCCCGCAAGGAGGCCATCGCAGCGGTCGCCGCCGAGGTCGGCGTGCCCAAGCGGGTGGTCTTCGACGCGGTGGTGGCGGCCAAGAAGGGGTGAGCACGGCTGACGAGAGGTGACCTGCCGCGACGCGCCGAGCACGCTCCGCGGCGCGTCCACCCTGGCCTCGACGCGGTGTCCGGCACCCGCCACGCGGTGTGTTCGGACGCTCCGGGCGGGACGGTCAAGTGCGTGCAACGCTTAGGTAGGACGCTGCACTCGTTTGGGTGATGAGTCTCCCGGGTTCGCCATATTCCGTGTTGGCCCCCGTCAAGGAACCGTCTTGGTCGATACGGAACGAGTGCCTTCGGGCATTCCATGGATACCGGTCACGGGAAGCCCTCGAACGAGTCGGTGGGCTCGCCCGTGTGAGGAGGTCGTCATGGAAAATCCCACGGTGGTGCACGAGTCGTACGCCTTCGTCTGTATGTCCTGTGGACGAGGCTGGGAACGCGATTACGAAATCCACCACGCGACCGATCTGCACGGATTGCGACTCTGCCGGTATTACTCGGAGGGGGCCCTTGTTCCGTCCCCCTTCACGAAGCCCACGTGTGAACACTGCGACGGCACGCGCCTTCGGATACTGCCCGCCGGTCGAGTCGCCTCGGTCGCCGGGACCCCGAAGCCGGTCAAGGCCGTGAAGGCGGAGAAGCCGAGCAAGGTGCCCGCCCCGCGCGGCGCCTCCCGGTGGCACCTGCCGTCGCTGCATCGCTCCGCCTGAGTCCCGCCCGGGCCGCCCGGGACCGACGCCCGCCCCCCACCGGATACTCGGGGGCGGGCGCGGTCGCGCCGGCCGTAGGATTCCGGGTATGGCGGCCACTGGAACCACTGAACACACTGCGGGCGAGCGCGCGAAGGCGTTCTATGTCACAACGCCCATTTACTACGTAAATGACGCTCCGCACCTGGGCCACGCCTATACGACCGTCGCAGGCGACGTGCTCACCCGTTGGCACCGCCAGCGCGGCGAGAAGGTGTGGTTCCTCACCGGCACGGACGAGCACGGTCAGAAGATCATGCGCACGGCCGAGGCGAACGGCGTCACTCCCCAGGAGTGGTGCGACAAGCTGGTCACGGAGGCGTGGAAGCCGCTGTGGGAGCATCTGGAGATCGCCAACGACGACTTCATCCGTACCACCGAGAAGCGGCACACCGCCCGGGTGCAGGAGTTCGTCCAGGATCTCTTCGACAAGGGCGAGATCTACAAGGGCGGCTACGAGGGCCCCTACTGCGTGGCCTGCGAGGAGTACAAGGCGCCCGGCGACCTGCTCGACGGCGAGGACGGGCAGAAGTTGTGCCCGATCCACAAGCGGCCGGTGGAGATGCTGAAGGAGGAGAACTACTTCTTCAAGCTGTCCGAGTACGGGCCGCGGTTGCTGGAGTTCTACGAGGCCAACCCGGACTTCATCCAGCCCGCCTCGGCGCGCAACGAGGTGTTGCAGTTCGTCCGGCAGGGGCTGCAGGATCTGTCGATCTCGCGGTCGACGTTCGACTGGGGCATCCCGGTGCCGTGGGACCCGAAGCACGTCATCTACGTCTGGATCGACGCGCTGTTGAACTACGCCACGGCGGTCGGCTACGGCGCGGACCAGGACAAGTTCGAGAGCACCTTCCCGGCGGACGTACACCTGGTCGGCAAGGACATCCTGCGCTTCCACGCGGTGATCTGGCCCGCGATGTTGATGGCCAACAGCCTGCCGGTGCCCGGCCGGGTGTTCGCCAACGGCTGGCTGATGGTCGGCGGCGAGAAGATGAGCAAGTCGAACCTGACCGGCATCTCGCCGCAGCAGCTCACCGACCACTTCGGCGTGGACGCCTACCGCTACTACTTCCTGCGCGCGATCCAGTTCGGCCAGGACGGGTCCTTCTCCTGGGAGGACTTCGCCGCGCGGTACACCTCCGAGCTGGCCAACGACTTCGGCAACCTGGCCTCGCGCGTGGCGGCCATGGTCGGCAAGTACTTCGATGGCGCGCTGCCCGCCGCCGGTGCCGACGGCGATGCCGAGGCCGCGCTGCACAGCGCGCTGATCGAGACCGTGTCGGTGGCCGACGACCGGGTCCGCGCGCTCGACTTCCAGGCCGGCCTCGACGCGGTGTTCGCCTACGTGAAGCTGGTCAACGGCTACATCACGGAGCAGGAGCCGTGGAAGGTGGCCAAGGACGACAGCCCCGAGGGCCGGGCCCGCCTGGCGAGCATCCTGTACACCTCGGCCGAGTCGCTGCGCGCGCTGGCCGTGCTGCTCAACCCGGTGATGCCGGCGACCGCGCAGAAGTTGTGGGACTCGCTCGGCGCCGAGCCGCACCTGGGCGCGCTCGACGCGCAGCACGTGCAGGACGCGGGCCGCTGGGGGCAGTTGCCGGCGGGGGCCACGGTCACCAAGGGCGCGGTGTTGTTCCCGCGCCTGGAAGAGAAGAAGGCAGACGCGTAGGTGAGCAAGCGCAAGCGGCGGGACGGCGGGCCCCGGGACACCAGCGCGCCGCCCGCACCGGAGCCGCTACGGGTGCCGGTGTGGGACGCGCACACCCACCTGGACCTCCAGGAGGCGTCGGTGGTCGACGCGCTGTCGGCCGCCGCCGCGGTGGGCGTCGACACGCTGGTCCAGGTCGGGATCGACGTGCCGTCCTCGGTCTGGGCCGCCGAGACGGCCGCCGCGCACGAGCGGGTGCACGCGACGGTGGCGCTGCACCCCAACGAGGCGCCGCGGATCGTGCTCGGCGACCCCGACGGGTGGTCCGGGCAGCGCAGGGCGCCGGGTGGTACGGCGGCCCTGGACGCGGCGCTGGCCGAGATCGACCGGCTGGCCGCACTGCCGCACGTGCGCGGGATCGGCGAGACCGGCCTGGACTACTTCCGCACCGGCGACGAGGGTGTGGCCACGCAGCAGGAGTCGTTTCGCCGACACATCGAGATCGCCAAGCGGCACCGCAAGCCGCTGGTGATCCACGACCGTGAGGCGCACGCCGACGTGTTGCGCGTCCTGGCCGAGGAGGGCGCCCCGGAACGGGTGGTCTTCCACTGCTTCTCGGGTGACGCCGAGCTGGCGAAGACCTGCGCCGAGCTGGGCTACCTGATGTCCTTCGCGGGCAACGTGACCTACCCGAGCGCCCAGCCGCTGCGGGACGCGCTCGTGGTCGCGCCGATCGAGCTGATCCTGGTCGAGACGGACGCGCCGTTCCTGACCCCGGTGCCCTTCCGCGGCCGGCCGAACGCGCCCTACCTGGTGCCGGTCACCGTGCGGGCGATGGCCGAGGTCAAGGGCCTGACCGAGGACGAGTTGGCCACGGCGCTCGCGGCCAACGCCGAACGCGTCTTCGCCCCCGCGCAGTAGCCCGACGCGTGTCGCCCGTCACCCGGACGACCGGGGGACGGGCGGCGTACGTTCCGGGCCGGTGTACAGTCCGATGCTCGTCGGGCGGAACACCGGCCCGCGCTTCCCGGACCACACCCCCCGGAAACCTCAGGAGCACCGTTGAGTCGTTCCGCCGGCTCCGCCCGCAGGCGCAACTCCGCCCGGGCGGGTCGGGGCGGCAACCGCCCCGGACTCTCTCTGCGCACTCTCGTTCCGCAGGCCCTCGTGGTCGCCGTACTGGTCGGCGGCACCACCGCGTTCGTCTCGTACGACAAGACGGTGAAGCTCGTCGTGGACGGCGAGGAGCGCACCGTGCACACGTTCGCCTCCGACGTCTCCGGGCTGCTCGGCCGGCAGCAGATCAAGGTCGGCGAGCACGACATCGTCGCGCCGGGTCGCAAGGCGAGCCTCGAGGACGGCGACCGGGTCGCGGTGCGCTACGGCCGGTTGTTGACCATGACCGTCGACGGCCGGCCGCAGCAGGTATGGGTGACCGCGAAGTCGGTGGCCGAGGCGCTGGAGCAGGTCGGGGTGCGTGCGGACGGCGCGTATCTGTCCGTCTCGCGCGATCTGCCGATCGGTCGCGCCGGGCTCAACCTGGACGTGCGCACCGAACGGGCGATCACCTTCCTGGTGGACGGCAAGACCATCCCGCTGCGCACCAACGCGGCGACCGTGCAGGCCGCGCTGGAGCAGGCCGGCATCTCGATAGGGCCGCAGGACCGGGTGGACACGCCCACCGACGCCTATCCGCAGCAGGGCCAGACCGTCTCGATCCTGCGGGTCACCGGCACCACCGTGACCAAGGACGAGAAGATCCCGTTCAAGACCACTCGGCAGGACGACCCGACCCTGAACAAGGGCACCGAGGAGGTCTCCGTCAAGGGGGTTCCCGGGCTGCGGCAGATCACCTACTCGTACGAGACGGTCAACGGCGTCAAGCAGGAGCCGCGCAAGGTCTCCGAGAAGGTGGTCAAGGAGCCGGTCACCCAGATCGTCAAGGTCGGCACCAAGGAGATGCCCAACTCGGTGGCCGGGGCCGACCAGCTCAACTGGGGCGCGCTCGCCCAGTGCGAGTCGGGCGGCCGGCCGAACGCCGTCGACCCGACGGGGACTTATCACGGGTTGTACCAGTTCGACGCGCAGACCTGGCAGTCGATGGGCGGCACCGGGGTGGCCAGTACGGCGCCGGCGTCCGAGCAGACATATCGGGCAAAGCTCATGTATGTCCAACGGGGGGCGAGTCCGTGGCCGCTGTGCGGCAGTAGGCTCTCCTCGTGAGTGATCTTCCCGCGGGACCGGGACTGCTCGGTGCCGCGGACATCCGCGCGCTCGCCGAGGCCCTGGGCGTACGCCCGACCAAGCAACTCGGCCAGAACTTCGTGATCGACGCCAACACGGTGCGCCGCATCGTGCGCACCGCCGGCGTGCGGCCCGACGACGTGGTGGTCGAGATCGGCCCCGGGCTCGGCTCGTTGACGCTGGCGCTGCTCGAGAGCGCCGCGCGGGTGGTGGCGATCGAGATCGATCCGGTGCTCGCCCGGCATCTGCCGACCACCATCGCCGCGCGGATGCCCGAGCGGGCCGCCGACTTCGCACTCGTGCACGCGGACGCGATGACCGTCACCGAGCTGCCGGGGCCCGCGCCCACCGCCCTGGTGGCCAATCTGCCGTACAACGTGTCCGTCCCCGTGCTGCTGCACATGCTCCAGACCTTCCCCTCGATCGAGCGGCTGTTGGTGATGGTGCAGTCCGAGGTGGCCGACCGGCTGGCCGCGACGCCCGGCGGCAAGGTCTACGGCGTGCCGTCGGTCAAGGCCGCGTGGTACGCGGACGTCAAGCGCGCGGGCGCGATCGGGCGCAACGTGTTCTGGCCGGCGCCCAACGTCGACTCGGGCCTGGTGTCCTTCGTCCGTCGCGAACCGCCCACGACCACGGCCACCCGCCGGGAGGTGTTCGCGGTGATCGACGCGGCCTTCGCGCAGCGCCGCAAGACACTGCGGGCGGCGCTCGCGGGCTGGGCCGGCTCGGCGGCCGGCGCCGAGGAGGCGCTGCGCGCGGCGGGGATCGACCCGCGCACGCGCGGCGAGGCGCTCGGCGTCGAGGCGTTCGCCCGGATCGCCGAGCACCGCCCGACGGCCGACTCGGCGGGCACCGCGGATCGGCCCGACTCGGCGCCGAACGAGCCCCGCGACTGAGTGCGGGAGGCGGCCGTCGATACCATCGGGCACGGTGCCGAGGAGTTCGCACGGCACCCGTCCGAAGAGGCCTGGCAGGGCCACGAAGGAGTTCCACTAGCCGTGTCTTCCGTCACCGTCAGCGTGCCTGCGAAGGTCAACCTGCAACTCGCGGTCGGCGGGGTGCGGCTGGACGGCTTCCACGAGCTGGTCAGCGTCTTTCACGCCGTGTCGCTCTACGACGAGGTCACCGTGACACCGGCGGACCGGCTGACCCTGGCCTGTGAGGGCGAGGGCATCGCCGAGGTACCGCTGGACCACCACAATCTGGCCGCGCGCGCGGCGATCCTGCTGGCCGACCGGCTCGGCCGCGAGCCGAATGTGCGCATCCACATCCGCAAGGGCATCCCGGTCGCCGGCGGCATGGCCGGGGGCAGTGCGGACGCCGCCGCGACGCTGCTCGCGTGCGACACGTTGTGGCGCGGCGACACCCCCCGCGAGATGCTCCGCCGACTGGGCGCCGAACTGGGCAGCGACGTGCCGTTCTCCGACCTGGGCGGCACCGCGATCGGAACCGGGCGCGGCGAGCGGCTGGCCTCGGTGCCGACCACGGCGCGCTTCCACTGGGTGTTCGCGCTGGCCGACGGCGGATTGTCGACGCCGGCCGTCTACGGCGAGTGCGACCGGCTGCGGTCGGTGGCCGGCGAGCCGGTCGCGCCGCCCGCGCCGCGCGCCGAGTTGATCGCTGCACTGCGCGCGGGCGACGCGTACGCCCTGGGCGCCAACCTGGTCAACGATCTACAGCCGGCCGCGCTCTCCCTGCGGCCCGCGCTGGCCGCGACGCTGCGCGCGGGGATGGCCGCCGGTGCCGTCGGCTCGCTGGTCTCCGGATCCGGACCGACCTGCGCGTTCCTGGCGCCGGACCGGGAGACCGCGCACACGGTGGCCGAGCGGCTGACCGAATCGGGTACGTGTCGGGCCGCGCGGGTCGCCTTCGGCGCGGTGCCCGGGGCGCGGGTGCTGCCGCGCCGGGTGGTTCCGGTGGAGCGCGAGAACACGGTGTAGCGCGGACCGTTAGGCTTGGTCGAATGCGAGCGTTGCGGTACGGCGGTTCGGTCTGATGGCGAACCTGATCAATCTTGAGTCAGTCGGCAAGGCGTATGTCATGCGCACCCTGCTCGACGAGGTGTCCCTCGGCGTGGCCGAAGGCGACCGGATCGGCGTCGTGGGCCGCAACGGCGACGGCAAGACCACGTTGATCCGGGTGATGGCCCAGCGGGAGCCGGTCGACTCGGGCCGGGTCACCCACGTGGGCGGACTCAGCCTCGGCATCCTCAGCCAGCAGGACGACCTGGACCCGAAGGCCACGGTGCGCCAGGAGATCGTCGGCGACCGCCCCGAGCACGAGTGGGCGGGCGACGCGCGCATCCGCGACGTACTGACCGGGCTGTTCGGCGGACTGGCCATGCCCGGCTTCGAGAGCGGCATCGACTCGGTGATCGGCCCGCTGTCCGGCGGCGAGCGGCGCCGGATCGCGCTCGCCAAGCTGCTGATCGAAGAGCACGACCTGATCATCCTGGACGAGCCGACCAACCACCTCGACGTCGAGGGCATCGCCTGGCTGGCCGGCCACCTCAAGACCCGGCGCTCCGCGCTGGTCGTGGTCACCCACGACCGCTGGTTCCTGGACGAGGTGTGCACCCGCACGTGGGACGTGCAGGGCGGCAAGGTGCACGACTACGAGGGCGGCTACTCGGCGTACGTACTGGCCCGGGCCGAGCGCTCACGGATCGCGAGCACCGAGGAGACCAAGCGGCAGAACCTGGTTCGCAAGGAGCTGGCCTGGCTGCGCCGCGGCGCCCCGGCGCGCACCTCCAAGCCCAAGTTCCGGATCGAGGCCGCCAACGAGCTGATCGCCGACGAGCCGCCGCCGCGCGACACCCTCGCGCTGCGCGGCTTCGCCAACGCGCGGCTCGGCAAGACCGTGTTCGAACTGCTCGACGTACGCATCGAAGCCGGCCCCAAGACGCTGCTCGAACACCTGACCTGGAACCTGGGTCCGGGCGACCGGATCGGCCTGGTCGGGGTCAACGGCGCGGGCAAGACCAGCCTGCTGCGCGCGCTCAAGGACGCGGCCTACGAGGAGAAGCAGCCGGCCGCCGGGAAGGTCGTGGTCGGCCGTACCGTCAAGCTCGCCTACCTCTCCCAGGAGGTCGCCGAACTCCCGCCCACACTGCGGGTCCTGGAGGCGGTCTCGCAGATCCGCGAGCGGGTCGAGATCGGCAAGGGCAAGGAACTGACCGCCGGTCAGCTGTGCGAACAGTTCGGCTTCACCGGTGAGAAGCAGTGGACCCCGGTGTCCGACCTCTCCGGTGGCGAGCGCCGCCGGTTGCAGCTGCTGCGGCTGTTGATGGACGAGCCGAACGTGCTGTTCATGGACGAACCGACGAACGACCTCGACATCGAGACGCTGACCCAGCTCGAGGACCTGCTCGACGGCTGGCCGGGCTCGCTGGTGATCGTCAGCCACGACCGCTACTTCATCGAGCGCACCACCGACACGGTGCTCGCCCTGCTCGGGGATCGCACGCTGCGGATGTTGCCGGGCGGCATCGAGGAATACCTCCAGCGCCGGCGCGCCGCGGTCGAGGCCGGGGCAACCTCCGCTCCGGTCAAGCGCAGTGGCGGGGACACCCGCGCGGCGAAGAAGGAACTCCAGCGGGTGGAGCGGCAGTTGGCCAAGCTGGTCGACCGGGAGAAGAAGGTGCACGACGGCCTGGCCGAGCACGCCACCGACTTCGACAAGGTCTCCGCGCTCGACGCCGAACTGCGCGCGATCCGGGACGAACGCGACGAGCTGGAGATGCGCTGGCTGGAGCTGGCCGAGGAGACCGAGTAGCCGGACCTTCCGGACATTCGGCCGCCGTTCGGTGCTCTGTCGTTCACCGGGTTGTTCACCGGATCGATACGCGGACCTGGCGTGATGTGATGGTTCCCCCGTACCCGTGGGTCACATCTGCTATGTAGGCTGGGACAGTGATACGGGTGTGCCGCGATGCGCCGCCTCGGAGTACGGGGCTCGTGCGGTGCGTTGGTAACTAGCTGCGTGGTGTCGGGAATCGTATGGGCGCCACGCACGGGGGAGTGTGGCAGATGGCATGGAAGACGGATATCGGCGACGGGCCCTCCAAGCCCCCCGGACCCACCGGGACTTCCGCTTCGGACATGAAGGCGATGTCCGCCGGGCTCGAATCGATGGTGCAGTTCCAAAAGGACGTCGAGCGCGCCCTGCACGACCTCGACGGCTCTACCGCGGCGCCGCACAAGTTGCTGGACAACCGGGTCGAGTTGGATGCCTCGGGCAACTTCGGGGAGGCGATCCGGCTCTGGTCGGCGTACGTCAATGTGCGCCAGGAACTGATCGACCTGTCGACGCAGCTCAAGCGCCAGATCGAGGCGATGCAGATGACGGTGCAGTACGTGCAGGGCACCTACGAGGGCAACGAGGCGGATTTCACCGCCAAGTACAAGGCCCTGCAGGACGACTACACGAAGAACGCGCCGGCACCCGCACCGCCGGCGAAGACTCCCTGAGCGGGGTCGAGATCCGACGTGACGGGAACTACGGGGACGGGGTGACGACATGCAGGATTCCGGCGGTGGAGGTGGTTGGGGCGACGGTCCCACCAACTTCGAGCAGTTTTCGCACGAGGCGCTGAAGTCGATGATCGACGGGGCTCGCCCCGCCGAACTGACCACTTCGGGGCAGGCGTTGCTGGACGCCAAGGAGACGCTGGAGACGGTGACCACCGCGCTGGAGACGCGGATCAGTCGGCTCGAGTGGACCGGTACGTCCGCCGACAACTTCCGCGACTGGGCCGGCAAGGTCATGGTCGCGACGCGCAAGTTCGCCGAGCACTCGGGTCAGGTCGGCAAGGCGATGAACCACGCGGGCGGCGAGCTGAGTTTCGCACTCCTTTCCATGCCGCCGGTGCCCGCCAACGCCAAGTTGATCGTCGACAGCAACGGCGACAAGCGCCTGATGTGCAAACCCGGGGACAGCTCGGACAAGAAGGTCCTGGTCGCCAACGCCAAGACCGAGCTGGAGACGGCGCGCCAGGAGGCCATCCGTCGGATGGAGAGCCTGAGCAGCACCTACAACGTGACCACCGAGACGCTGGCCAAGTCCCCGGCGGTGCAATTCCCGCCGCTGCCCGCGCTGCCGGCCGGGTCGTCCAGCGACGGCGGGGGCCCGCTGTCCGGTGGCGGTCGCACGACCAGCCGCTCGTCGGTGCACACCGGGTCGGGCGACGGCGGCGGGACGCTGAACCCGGGCAACGGGCCCTCGAACCACGGCGGCGGGGCGAACTACGCATACGACGTGAGCAGTTCGAGCCGCCATGACGGCGGCAGCGTGGGCGGCGTGGCCGGTGGTGGTACGGGCGGGTATGTGCCGCCGCAGGGCACCGGGCTGCTCGGCAACGGGCCGCTCCAGGGCGGGAGCACGCCGGTGTTGCCGGTGACCGGCGGGCCGCCCGGAGGGCTTCCGCCGACCGGCCCCGGACCGGTGGGTGGTGGCCCGGCCGGGCTGCCGCCGATCGGTGGGTTCCCGGTCGGCTTCCCGCCCGGCGGGAGGACCGGAGGTGTTCCGCCGGTGGGTAAGGGCAACGGTCCGAAGCTGAGCGCCAACCCGCCGTTCGGCGGGCGGCCGAACAACGCGCCGGCGAACCCCGAGGGCCTCAGCGGCGGTCGGCCGTTCCAGCGTCCCCCGGGCGGCGGCCATGCCGGCGGCGAGCACACCGCCCCCGGTGGTCGCGCCGGGGTGCGCGGCGGCGGCGCGGGTGGTCGGCGGTTCACCGGGCAGGCCGGCGGCGTGGTCGGCGGCACCCCCCGGACCCCGGGCTCGGCGGGCCAGTTCTCCTCCGGCGGCAGCGGCCTGGCCGGGCGTCCCAACGCGGGTGCGGGCAGTCAGGTCGGCGCCGGTCGCGGCGCCGGGATGCGCGGCGGCGCCGGCGGCGCGGGTACGGGCGGCGAGCACGACGAGCGCAATCGCCGGCAGCGCGCGGACTACCTGCACGAGGACGAGGAGACGTGGGTGGGCGACCGCGACACGGCTCCGCCGGTGGTCGACTGACCTGTGGGTCCGGTCGAACGGTGCTCGACTGATCGGTAGGTCTGGTCGGGCGGCAGTTCACTGATCGGACAGGTCCGTCGAACAACCGGTGCCTGGTCGGGATTTCGGATCGGCCCCAGTCGCGCTTCGGCGCGGGTGGGGCCGATTTCGTTGTTCCCGGCGCGAGTTCGCCGAAGCCGCCGGGTCGACACGTGCCCACCTGGGCGGGTCCGGCGGGCCGGACCCCGAAACGGCGAAGTTACGGGCGTTTGGGGAAAACCGCGACGGGGGCCGGGGGCGGGCCGTACGCTGAATCCCGAGTGTCGGTGGTACCTGCGCGGCTGTTGGTCCACCCGATGTGCCTGGGCCGCAAGTGACGCCGTGACCGTGGGGCCGTCGGGGTTGTGGGGGCAATAGGGGCAGTCGCGGGTACGACCGCCGGGGTGGGCGTGGTGCGATGGGGCGGGACGCCCATCCGCACCGGCGTGTCGGTGCCGCATGTGGTCGGTGCACGATCCTGAGCCGACCACGCTGCTCCCGACCGAGGGGGGCTTGATGGGTCGGAGTTCGGCAGCGACGGACATATCGGGAGCGGGTCTGCGGACCCTGGTCGTGGGGGCCGGGTCGGCGGGCAGCGCGTTGGCGCGAGATCTGTTGCGGACACCCGATTTCGGGTTGCGTCCGATCGGATTTCTCGACGACGACCCCGACAAGGACGGGGTTCGCGTCGCCGACGCGGACAACCCGCAACATCTGCTTCCGGTCCTGGGCGGGCTCGACGCCCTGACCGACGTGGCATTGGAGCACGGCATCGAGGTGGTCGTACTGGCCATCCCGGGGCTTGCGCACGAGGAGTTTCGCAAGGTGGCCGCCGGTGCCGCCGCGATCGGCGCCGCGGTGCGCTATCTGCCGTCCTTCCTGGTCGCGTTGCGGCGCGACGTGGTCGGCAGCGACATGCGCATGCTCGACGTCAACCGGCTGATCGGCCGCCAGGAACTGCACGTGGTCTCGGCGTCCGTACGCGAGGTGATCGCCGGCCGCCGAGTGCTGATCACCGGCGCGGGCGGCTCGATCGGCAGCGAGTTGTGCCGGCAGGTGTACGGCTTCGGGCCGAGCCGGATGTACATGCTCGACCACGACGAATCCAACCTGCACCGGCTGCAACTCGACGTGTGGGGCGAGGCGTTGCTCGACGACGAGACGTTGGTGATCGCCGACATCCGGGATCGGCCGCGGATCGAGCAACTCTTCCACGACCTCAAGCCCGAGGTGGTCTTCCACGCCGCCGCGCACAAGCACCTGCCGCTGCTCGAACGGCATCCGTGCGAGGCGGTCAAGTCCAATGTGCTGGGTACGGAAAACCTGGTTCGCGCGTCGTTGGACGTGGGGGTCGAGCGGTTCGTGCTGATCTCCACCGACAAGGCGGCGGATCCGGTCTCGGTGCTCGGCGCGACCAAGCGGCTCGCCGAGCTGATCGTGCAGGCGAACACGCAGGCGCCCGGGGTGTTCGCGGGTGTGCGGTTCGGCAACGTGCTGGGCAGCCGGGGTTCGCTGCTGTCCGTACTGGCCGAGCAACTGCGCGCGGGCGGCCCGGTCACCGTCACCCACCCGGACGTCACCCGGTTCTTCATGACCATCGAGGAGGCCGTGGGCCTGGTCCTGGAGGCGGGCCGGATGGCCCAGGGCGGCGAGATCTTCGTATTGGACATGGGCGAGCCGGTACGGATCGTGGACCTGGTGCACAAGTTCGCCGAACAGGTGAACCTGCCCAATGTGCCGATCCGCTTCACCGGCCTGCGCCCGGGCGAGAAACTCAACGAGACGCTGTTCGCCGCCGGCGAGGAACGACTGCCCACCGAACACCGGCGGATCCAGGCCACCGTGCCGCCGGGCCAGGCCCTGGACGCGGTGGTCCGGCTGCCGGAGCTGTACGAGGCGGCGGCGATCAACGACACCAAGGGGGTGCGCACGCTGCTGTCCGAGCTGCTCCCGGGCTACGTCACACCGGGGCCGGCCGGCGTCGAGGTGTTGTCGGCGCCGTACCCGGACGACTTCTAGCCCATTGGTCCGTCTCCGTACATATTTGGGACGGTAATCCCGTGACCGGTGGGGTGGAGGGCGCAGTACGGTGGCGGTGAGGCCCCTGTGCTGCGAAAGGCGGATCCTCCATGATCGACCCCGAATTGAAGACGGCTCTGGACGCGATGCTCGGCGATCCGGAGCACTGGGTGCACGTGGGCACGGTGACCCCGACGGGGGAGCCGCACGTGACCCCGGTGATGCTCGCGTACGACGACGAGTATCTCTACCTCAGCCTCACCGGCCGGACCAAGAAGGCGAACCTGGAACACGACCCGCGCGTATGCCTGTCGATGGCGCGGGACGGCGACATCGCGCACGTCATCGTGTGGGGCGAGGTGGCCATGCGCGAGGACGAATGGGCCCAGGAACGCTGGGAGTTCGCGATGCGACACATCCTGGGCGAGGCGGGTCTGGCGCAACAGCGCCGCCCGCTGTCCCGGGAGGGCACGAGCCTGGGGGTGGTGACGCCGAAGCGGTGGCGGGTCTTCGGGTTGGGACCGGGGCCGGGGGTCGACGCGGGTTTTTGACCGGGGGTCGGGAGGGGGCTCGGCGGGGGCTTCCGGCGGGGGTTCCGGCGGGGCTTTCTGACGTGCGGTCAGCAGCGCCGGGTGGCCTCGTCCGCCGCCCGGTGGATCTCGGCCTGGGCGAACAGGACCGAGGCCACGTAGCAGGGCAGTGCGATCAGCCCGGCCACGAGTACGACATCCTCGGCCCGAAACAGGCTCGTGGCCACCCCCAGCAGTGCCAGGGCCAGGGGCAACAAGCGTCGCCAGGCCACGAGTTCGGACATCCGAGCCACCTGCCCGGCCCGCACGAGCACGCCCCCGCCGGCCAGGGACACCAGAAGAATCGCCAACAACTCCACGACAGTACAAGGGCCTTTCCGCGCCGAATGCGAGTACGTGAGCAGGTGGGTACCTGAGCACGTGAGTACGCAGCCCTTAGCAAAGCAGAAGTCCCGGGCGGATTGGCATTGTTCAAGATCGCGATGCGGCCGGCCGGCGGGGGTATGGCGTGCGCGCGTCGGGTCAGTCCAGGCAGAACTCGTTGCCCTCGGGGTCGGTCAGCACGATGGTGCCGGCGCCCAACGGGGGAGCGGGCTCGAAGCGACGCACCCGCGTCGCGCCCAGTGCGACGAGCCGGGCGCACTCGGCTTCGAGGGCCGCCATGCGCTCGTCGCCGGCCAATCCGGGGGCTGCCCGGACGTCGAGGTGGACCCGGTTCTTGGCCACCTTGTCCTCCGGTACCTGCTGGAAGAACACCCTCGGGCCATGGCCGTCCGGGTCCTCGATGGCCGACCTCGAGTTGCGCAGTTCCGGCGGTACGCCGATCCGGGCGAGGAAGTCCTCCCACCCGGCGAGTGGATCGGCGCCCTCGGGCAGGTCGACACCGGGCGGGGCCGGGTGGACGTAGCCGAGCGCCTCGGCCCAGAAGGCCGACAGGGCCCGGGGGTCGTGGGCGTCGAAGGTGACCTGGATGTGGCGGCCCATGGGTGGCTCCGTTCGGGGTGGGGGTGTGTCTCGTCCCGGTGGGGGTGTGTGTCTCGTTCACGCCCTGACGCCCTGACGCCCTGACGCCCTGACGCCCTGACACCCTGACACCCTGACACCCTGACACCCTGACACGCATTGCGGACGGAATCGGTCCGCAATGACCGACAGGGTGGGCGACATGGACGTGGCGGATGGTGACCAGCGCGGTACGACGGAGCGCGTGCTGACCCTGCTCGGGCTGCTTCAGCGACGCCGGATGTGGACCGGCCCCGAACTGGCCGACCGGCTCGGGGTCACGCCGCGCACGGTGCGCCGGGATGTCGAGCGGCTGCGCGTGCTGGGCTATCAGGTGGAGGCCGGTCCGGGGGTGGGCGGCGGTTACCGCCTCGGCTCGGGGCAGGACCTGCCGCCGCTGTTGCTCGACGACGAGGAGGCGATCGCCACCGCGGTCTCGCTACTCGCGGGGGCGGGTGGTGCGGTCGCGGGTGCGGGTGCGGGGGACGCCGCGCTGCGGGCGTTGGCCAGGCTCGACCGGGTGCTGCCCACGCGGCTGCGGCACGAGGTGCGGGCGTTGGCCGGGTCGGTGGAGTTCTTCGGGGTGGGGGTGGGGCGGGCGCCGGTCGATCCGGAGGTGTTGATGACGTTGGCCGGGGCGTGTCGGGATGGGGTGGAGGCGGGCTTCGGGTATCCGTCTGGGGGCGCTGGGGGCGCTGGGGGCGCTGGGGACGCTGGGGGTTCCGGGGGCAACGGGGGTGCTGGTGGCCCTGGGAGTCTTGGTGGCTCAGGTGGCTCAGGTGGCTCAGGTGGTTCGGCTGGTTCGGCTGGCTCCGGTGGCTCCGGTGGCTCCGGGAGTTCCGGGGGTGAGGTGCGACGGCGGCGGGTGGAGCCCTATCGGTTGGTTGCCTCCGATCGGCGGTGGTACCTGCTGGCCTATGACCTCGATCGGGACGACTGGCGCAACTTCCGGGTCGATCGGATGACCGAAGTCGCCGCCCGGACCTGGCGCTTCCGGCCGCGCCCGGCGCCCGAGGCGGCGACGTATGTACAGGAGGGGGTGGCGAGTCGGGTCTACCCGCACCGGGCGCGTTTCCTGGTGCATGCGTCGGCCGAGACGGTACAGGCGCAAATTTCCGCGTCGGCGGCCGTCGTACGACCGCTGGACGGTGACCGCTGCGAGGTGCTCAGCGGTGCCCGCAGCCTCGACGCGGTGCTGATGCACGTACTCCTGCTCGGCCACCACTTCGAGGTCCTCGACCCGCCGGAACTCGCGGGCCGCTGCCGCGAATTGGCGGCGCGACTGCGGTCGGCGGCGGGCGAGTCGTGAGGTCGCGGCGGGGTTGGGTGGGTGAGGTTCGGCAACCGGGTACTGGGCAGTGGGGTGCCCGGCAATCGGGCGAGCGGCGGTCGGGCGCGCGGTGGTCGGCCCCGGTCCGGCGGGTCCTGGTCCGGGCCATTCGGTGCCCGGTTCAGTCGCCGGAGGGGAACAGCGCGTCCTGGGCGGCCTGTTGGGCGGCGAAGAGGGCACCGTGGAGGACGGCGGAGCCGCCGAGGGTGGTCGCGCGGACGACGGTGTCGACCGGACAGAGTGCGGCCACCTTGGCCTGGACACGTTCGGCGAGGTCGTCGCCGCCGGCGTGGCCGAGTTCGCCGGCGAGGACGACGCAGCCGGGGTCGAGGACGGCGGTGACGGCGGAGACGCCGAGGGCGAGGCGTCCGGCGTACTCGTCGAGGAAGGCGGAACCCGCGGGGCCGGCGTCGCGGGCGGCGTGGATGACGGTGGCGCCGAGCGGCTCGACCGCCTCGTCGTGCGGGGTGTGGATGGTCGGGATGAGGTGGCCCAGCCCGTGCCGTTCGGCAAGTTCGCATACGGCGGGGTTGTTGACGAGGGAGTGGAAGCCGCCGTCGCAGTCGTCGCGCGAGGGCAGGCCGGCGGTGCCTGGGACCGGCAGGAAGCCGAGTTCGCCCGCGCCGCCGGACGCGCCGCGGCGCAGTTTTCCGTCCAGGACGACGGCGGCGCCGATGCCGTTGGCGAGCCACATGAGCACGAACGTCTCGTAGTCGCGGGCGACGCCGAGGCGGCGTTCGGCGAGGGCGGCGAGGTTGGTCTCGTTCTCCGACCGGACGGTGGTGTGCAGGCGGTCCTGGAGGGCGCCGGCGAGGCGGCGGTGCCAGGCGGGGACGCTGCATGCCTGGCGCAGTTCGCCGGTGGTGGGGTCGATCAGGCCCGGCGCGCCGATGCCGATGCTGTGCAGGCGGGTGGCGCCGGCGTCGTGTGCGGCACGTTCGACCAGCGCGATGGTCTGGTCGACGGCGGCCTGTACGCCGTCGCTGATGTCGATGGGCGCGGCGGCGTCGCCCAGGTGGGTGCCCAGGAGGTCGGCGATCACGACACTGACGGTCTCGGTGCGGACGTCGAGCGCGGCCAAGTGCGCGATGTCGGCGACGATCCCGTACAGCCGTGCGTTGGGGCCGCGCCGGCCGGTCTCGGACTCGCCGACGTCGTGGATGAGGCCCGAGCTCTGCAGGCGTTCGACGAGGTCGGCCACGGTCGGCCGGGACAGTCCGGTGAGCGCCTTGAGCTGCCCCGCCGTCAGCGGGCCCTGCTGCTGGAGAAGCCGCAGGGCGAGCCGGTCGTTGTGGGCCCGGGCGGTGCTGGGGGAGGCAGGAGGCATGGGGTCGATCCTCGCAGATATTACTTTCAGGGAGGCTTCCTGATAGTTTATCGTCAGGTAGCAGGGCAGGCAAAGCCAGCGACCCAGGGGAGGGTTTCATGTCTTTCGAAGCGATTCAGGCGGCAGGCATCGTCGGTGCCATCCAGGCGGTCCGCTGTGGCCGGGGGCGGGAGCTGGGCATCGGTGGCGCTACCGGCGTCGCCGCCGTCACGCCGAGGCCCGGCATCGCGGATGCCTTCGATCCGCGTGGCCGGAAGGCCCGGCGGCGCCGAAGGCCGCGCGCCGGCGGCAAGACCTACGTCTGGCAGGCCACCGAGCCGGCCACCGCGAACACCTGCGATGTGGACGGCGCTCGCGGTGCGGACGGAGCTCGCAGTGCGGAGGGTGCTCGCAGTGCGGAGGGTGCTCGCGGTACGGATGGTGCGGATGGGCGGCGGTGACGGACGCCGGGCCGGCCGGGGCCGTCCCTGCGGCGGTCCCGGGCGCCGGGCCCGGGAGTGACCCCGGTGACGTAGGTGACCCCGGTGTCGTAGGTGACATCGGGGACGTAGATGGCGTCAGTGATGTAGGCGACATCGGGGGCCTCGCGGAGCGGGCGCGCGTCGTCCGCGGGCGTCGGGCCATCGCGGCGGTGTTCGCCGTGCACGGTGCGGTGACCGGCAACTTCGCCACCCGCGTGCCGTGGATCCAGGACCATGTGGGCCTCGGACCGGGGCAGTTGGGCGTCGCGCTGGCGTTCCCGGCGATTGGTGCATCGCTCGCGATGCCGCTTGCCGCGGCGATCAGCCACCGGCTCGGTGCGCGCTTCGCGCTGCGGATCCTGCTGTCGCTGTGGACGCTCGCGCTCGCGCTGCCGTCGCTCGCGCCGAACCTCGTCGTGCTGTGCGTGACGCTGTTCGTGTTCGGCGCGTCGGCCGGGATGCCGGACGTCGCGATGAACGCGCTCGGCGTGGAGACCGAGAACCGGCTGGGCCGGTCGATCATGTCGGGCCTGCACGGCATGTGGAGCCTGGGGGTGCTGTTCGGCTCCGCCGTCGGCACGCTCGCCGCGCACCTGGACCTCGACGCGCGGCTCCACCACCCGGGTGCCGCCGTCGTATTGCTGCTGCTCGGCGTGGCGGCCACGCGCGGTGTGCTGGACGTGCCGGCGGACCCGGACGAGGAGGCCCCGCCGAACTTCGCGCTGCCGCCGAAGTCGGCGCTGCTGATCGGCGTCGTCGGATTCTGTGCGGTGTTCGGGGAGGGGGCGAGCCTGGACTGGTCGGCGGTCTACCTGAAGGACGAACTCGGTACGTCGGCGGGCCTGGCGGCGGCGACCACCACGGCGTTCGCGCTGACGATGGCGGTGGCGCGGTTCGCGGGCGACGCGGTGGTGGACCGGTTCGGCCCGGTCCGCACGGTGCGCGCCGGGGGCGTACTGGCCACGACGGGCGGCCTGTTGGTGGTCACCGCGCCGGCCCCGGCGTGCGCGATGGCGGGCTTCGCCCTGCTCGGCCTGGGCGTCGCGGTCGTCGTCCCACTGGCCTTCGCGGCGGCGGCCCGCAGCGGCCCCAACCCGAGCCAGGCCATCGCGGGTGTCGCGACGGTCACCTACACCTCGGGCCTGATCGCCCCGTCCCTGATCGGCGGATTGGCACATGCGACATCCCTGGTGGCCTCGTTCGGCGCGGTAACGGCCCTGTCCTTCGGCCTGATCGCGGGCGCGAACGTACTGCGGACGAAGGCGAGGAGTTAGGACGCGTCGGGGGATTTGTGGTGTCCGTCCACGGTGTGGCCGCTGCTACCTTGGTCGGCTTGGCTGGCTCGTGGTCGGGGGCGGTTGGCGGCTTGGCGTCGTGGTGTTGGGCTGGTGCTGCGCTTGCCCTGGGTCCGTTCGGCGGGGCGGGGTCGAGGCGGCTGCCACCGTCTCGTCGTTGCACGTCCCCTCCGGGGCCGGGGTCTTTGCTTGGTGCTCCGCATCCGTTGTTGCCCGTCCACTACGTGGCCGCTGCCGCCCTCGACGGCTTCCCTGACTCGTGGTCGGGGGCGGTTGGCCGTTGGGCGTCGTGGGGTTGGGCTGGTGCCGTGGTTGGCCCTGGGTCCGTTCGGCGGGGCCGGGTCGTGACGGGTGGCCGCCGCCTCGTCGTTGCACGTCCCCTCCGGGGCCGGGGTCTTGCTTGGTGCTTCGCATCCGTTGTTGCCCGTCCACTACGTGGCCGTTACCACCCTGGTCGGCATCCCCCGACTCGCGGTCGGGAGCCGTTGTCCCGGCGGCGGCCCCCGGCGGTCGGTGGCCATGGCGCGTCTCGCAGCCCGTCACGGCTCCCGCTCTCTCCTCGGGACCGAAACCGGATCCCGACGAGACTCCCAAGGCTCGAGACGAAGCGCGACCTGCGGTTTTACCCGGCACCCGCATCTGCGCGGGCCGGCGAGTGCGGGTTTCGTGCTCCCCGAGCCGAAGCCGAGGCACGACAAGGCAGAAAAGGCCGCGCACCACGCCGGAAACGAAGCACCGGACACACACCCCGCCCAAGACCCCGAGCCGGCGCTCCACATGCACACCGCAACACCCGCCACCCAACCCCAGCGACCCCGGAACGCCTGCGCAGCGGCCGAACACCCCGACGCCCAATGCACAACGGCCCCCGACCGCGAGTCGGGGGATGCCGACCAGGGTGGTAACGGCCACGTAGTGGACGGGCAACAACGGATGCGAAGCACCAAGCAAAGACCCCGGCCCCGGAGGGGACGAGCAACGACGAGACGGCGGCAGCAGAGCCCGGATCGCTCGGGTCGACCCGCGCAGAACCGGCCGCCCCCGGGCAGGCTGCGCCGCCTACTTGCCCGCTTCGAGCCGGTTGCCTGGCCGCTCCGCAACCGGATCCTCGTTCACAACGCGGTGGCCCGGCATTCTCAGCTCGGCGCTCTACACGTGGCGGCCCGACACACGCCGCTGCTGGCGGCCGGGGGCTGGTCCTGGTCGTAGTACTTGGCGGCGTTTGCCCACGCCTCGTCGGTGACGCCGCTGGCCGGGTCGGCCATGCGGGCGCCCTATTCGGCCGGTTCGAGGGCGGCGCGCTCGGCGTCGATCTACACCGACGCCTTGCGCCAGGCTGTGACGAGATCCGTGTACGGGAGTTCGTAGCATCGGTCAAAGGTCCCGTGGAGTCGGTTGCGCCGGTGGTGGGTCCGTATACCAGTTCCTTTGCCGGGATGGCCGTTACGGCGGCGGGTCCGGTGTTCGTGAAGGCCGCCGAGGAGGCGTCGGCGCCGCGGTCGGCTCGGGCGCAGACCAGTGAGATCGCGGCGAACGCGATCACCGGGGTCATGTCGCCACACTGCTGCGACAGGGCGCCGTCGACGGGTGGCGCGTCCTCGTCTTCGAATACGTCGAGGACCGCCCGGTTCGGCTGTGCCTCGACTCGCCGGATCTGGCGCAGGTGGTCGGTGTCGTGGATCGGATCGGGCGGATCCGGCCCGGTCGTAGTGCCGGGTTGCCGACGCTGGTGGGGCGGTTGCGTGATCATGCCCCGCCCGGTCGGTGCGGGCCGCTGTGCGGGGATCGGCTGCTGCACACGGATCTGACGGCGGCGAACATGATCGTTCGGCCGGATGGGCGGCCGGCGGTGGTCGACTGGGGGCAGGTGGCGATCGGGCCGCGGTGGGCGGAAGTCTCCTTCCTCGGCGCGAACTTGGTGCGCGCGGGGGAGAATCTCGAGGAGGTTCGCCGGTGGATGTGGCACTTCCCGGAATGGCGCCGCACCCCGTACAGCGCCCGGCGCGCACTCGCGGAGACGTTGATCGCGCGCTCGGGCGGCGAGGCGCCCTGGTGGTTGAGGCTGGTGGATGTGCCGTTTCGGCCCGACGAGGTGAGCCGGTGACCGTGAGCGTGGTCGATCGGAGTGTCGATCGGAGTGTCGAATATCCCTGAGCTTTAGGGCACTTGGTGCGTACGTGCCACTCCGGCGGCGACTGGAGCCGAAGCAGCAGCGGGCAAGGGAGACACGGCCAAAGGCAGACACGGCCATTCGTACGCGGACCTGGCCGCCGCGCACAACGCGCCGTCGGGCTTGCCTGTGGCACCCTCGCGTCGCCCGACCGTGCGTGTCGGCATGCGCGGTCGGGCGACGGGCGAGGACCTGCCGAACGTGTCGATACGGGTTGATCTTCCGCCGGTGGGTGGGCAGTTCTTCGGTACGGCTACCTGCCGGCCGCAGCCGTCACGGCTTCGATCAAGTCCTGTCCGGTGTACGCGCGCCCGGCGATGCCCCAGCCGCCGTCCGGGGCGTTGAGTACGTTCACCCACGTGTCCTCGCGCCGATGGCCGGCGACCGTCAGCGCGTCGACGGTGTCGGTGGCCGCCGCGATGAACGCGGCGCGTGCTTCGAGGGAGTCGAGCCCGATGTTGGGGAGCTTGAGCTCGACCATGACAAGGGGGCGGTTGGCGCCGCCTCCATAGACGCGCTGGGCGTCGAGTACGTGGAGAGTGCCGCCGATCATCGCGATGAACGCCGCGTTGCCGCTCAACCCGCCGGCTCGGGCCAGGTCCTCGGTCAGGCGAGGCAGGATTTCCTGTTCGCCGGTGGGGGTGAGTACTCCCTGTGGGGCGGTGACGGTGATGGGCATGGTCGTGCTCCTTGTCTGCGTCGCCCGGTGGTGGTCCGGAGCGGGCATCGCTAGTACGTACGTACTAGCGAGAGGGAGTCTGGAGTAGGATGCCCGTACTAGTCAAGAGTTCGAGGTCTCGTCTGGTCTGGTCTGGTCTGGTCGGGGCGAAGGGCGGGAGCGGCGATGGCGGCGGATACGCGGGACCGGGTGGTCGAGGCCACGGTGGCGGCCCTGCAGCGGCACGGCGTCGCCGGGATGTCATTCACCGATGTGCTTCGGGAGAGCGGCGCGGCACGGGGCGCGATCTACCACCACTTTCCCGGCGGCAAGCGCCAACTCGTCGCCGAGGCCGCCGGGTTGAATGGCCGTCAGGTACGCGAGCGACTGGCCGAACTGCCCGCGGACAGCCCGTCGGCGGTTGTGGCGGCGTTCCTCGCCGCAGTACGTCCCGTCGTCCACGCCTCGACCACCGGCGGCGGCTGTGCGGTCGCGGCGGTCACCGTGGACGCGGGTTTCGAGCCCGGAGGGCAGGAGGACCTGCGGCGCGCCGCGGACACGGCGTTCTCGGCGTGGACCGAGCAGTTGGCCGAGCGGCTGGCCACCGCCGGCCTCGGTGGCGATCAGGCCCGCGACCTCGCGACCACGCTCGTCATGCTGCTGGAAGGTGCGCACGTATTGTGCCGCGCGTCCGGAAGCCTCGACCCCTTCGAACGCGCGGCTCGCACCGCCGCCGGACTGGTGCGCGACTGAACTCCGAGTATCCGTCCGGAGGCTGGTCCGGCGGTTGCGGCAACTGTCTTACGGGTTGGGCGACTTGCCGAGGCGAGTGGTCAGCCACGCAGGGTGGCCAGGTCCTCGTCGCTGAGGGTGAGGGCGTCCGTCGCGAGGTTTTCCTCCAGGTGGGCGAGCGTGCCGGTGCCGGGAATTGCCAGCATCGACGGGGACGTTGCCAGCAGGGCGGCGAGGGCGACCTGGGGGGTGGTCGCGCCCAGGCGGGCCGCTATCTTGCCGAGGCGTTCGGTGTCGAGCGGGGTGCCGCCACCGCCGAGCGGGAAGAACGGTACGAATGCGATACCGGCCTCCTCGCATTCGGTGAGCAGACCCATGTCATTGGCGTGCGGGTTTTGCACCGCCGCGACGGGCGCGATCGCGCGGGCCTCGGCGAGTTGGGCGGCGTCGACGTTGCTGACGCCCAGGTGTCGGATCAGCCCCTCGGCTCGGAGTTCGGCCAGTACGGCGAACCGGTCGGCGATCGACTCGCCGCCGGGGCCGATCATCCCGCCCACCCGCAGGTAGACCAGGTCGAGCCGGTCCAGGCCGAGGGCGCGCAGGTCGGCCTCGACCAGGCCACGCAACTGGTCGGGCGTCGCCTGCTCGGTCGGAATGCCGTTCGGCCCGAGCAACGGCCCGACCTTCGTCGCGATCACCAGGCCGTCGCGGTAGGGGGTCAACGCCGTACGGATCAGCTCGTTGGCCCGCACCGTCCCCCGGCCGTAGAAGCCGGCTGTGTCGATGTGGTTCACGCCCAGCTCGACGGCGCGCCGCAACACCGCGATGCCGCTCTCGGGAGCGCGCGTCGGGCCGTCGAAGGTACCCATCGCCAGGCGCATCGCGCCGAAGCCGAGTCGGTTGACGGTCAGGTCGCCGCCGAGGGAGAAGGTCTTGTTCGTCATGCCGTTCATGGTGTCCGCCGCGACGGTGTCGGGACAGCTCATGGCAGCTTGCTGCCGGCCTGGCAGACTGGCGGGGTGCGGAGTGAAGAGGTGTTCTCGGTCCGAGGGGACGCGGAGTTGGTCGCGCGTGCCGGTCATCTCTTCGAGTCCGCGCACAGCGAGTTCCTGTGCGCCGCCCGGGACCTCGACACCTGGTCGCAGCCGGAGGCCAGGACGGCGATCGTGAACCGGATGCGCGCCGGGGATGCTCCGGGCTTTCGGCCGCGCAAGCTGCTCAGCCCGGTGGCACTGGCCAACGAGGACACGCGCGCGCACCTGCGGCTGGTTCAGCGGGAGGGCGCGCTGGTGCGGATCAGCGCCTCACCGCTGCCGCACGAGACGATCCTGATCGACCGGCGGGTGATGATCCTGGCCGGCTCGGACACCCCGACCGGTCGGGAGTACACCGTGACGACCTCACCGATCCTGGTCGAGGGCGTGCACTCGCTGTTCTCGGCGATCTGGGACAACTCCCTTGATTTCGACACCTATCTTCAACGGGACATCCCGCACCTCGACGCCGACGGCCGCACAATCCTCGACGCCCTCGGCTCGGGACGCACCGACGAATCGGCGGCCAAACGGCTCGGCATCTCGCTGCGCACCTACCGCCGCCGCGTGGCCGACCTGCTGACCAAGCTGGAGGCTAACTCCCGCTTCCAGGCGGGGCTGCGCGCGGGCGAACTGGGATTGCCGCGTGGGGTGTAGCTGCTGTCCGGCAACTGCTAGCAGTGCGTGCCGATTTCGGGCCAGCCGTGGTCAGGCGGTGAGTCGAAGTGGGGAGCGGGGAACGTCAGACCAGCTTTCGCCGACAAAGTGGATCCGTGGCTCCCAGAGTGCCCAGATGCCCTTGGGCAACACCTCGAACCTACCATCCATCCCGATACCACATCTCGTGCAGCCCGCAGGCCCATGCCGGACTGGTTCGAGCGTGCTCTCGGCTGTCGCGTTGCGGTATGGGCGAGCCAATCTCGGGCAGTCAGCGGCGGACGAACCTGAACCCTTCGGCATCACTGCCTTCCTGATATCCCATGCCTCGGATTCCGCGATCTTCCGAAGAGCGCCGGCCAAAATTGATCAGAGGATCTTCGGTGTCCTCCACGTGCAATTCATGTGGGGCTTGAAAGGGCACACCCTGATCAGCCAGCAGCTCCCACGCCAGGTAGAGAAGGCTCAAGGTCGGGAGGACTTCGCGCTCATCGTCCGTTGATTTCATCGAAATCAGAGCCGAGACGATCCCTCGCCGAAGCGCCAGGGGATCACGATTTCGGACGGCGAGCGATGCCATGCGAAAGGCGTAGGTATCGAGAATTTCCCATCGCCCGTTTTGCTTTCCGAGTTCTATTGCATAGGTCAAATCTTTGCCGTCGCCGATGAGATCGATGAATGATCCAATCAGCCGATCCTTCTTGCTTCCGAGAGGACTGCTCGCGTAATCATGACTTCCGCGTGTTTTCAGCGCGTTCAGCTGCGCATTTGTTGGATCCATGGAGATTGCCTTTGTCGGCCCGTGCCTGGAAATGATTTGGTGGATGGTTCGTGAGGGACGACTTGCCGTGCGTGCAGGAAAGTCAGGAGTTTTGCCCGATCGAGCATCTGAAAGAGAGGCCAGTGGCATCGGGGCGGCGCCTTCTCTACATCAGCAAATTGCGTTTCGTATCTTCCAGCAATAGAGCATCGCAGTAGCACACGACATTGAATGCGATTTCTGTCCCTTGTGGTTTGGCCGGCTGATCCGGTGAAGTGCCGAATGTTCGAGCGGTCCGGTTCAGGATCTCGGAGAGAACCCGCTTACCCTCGGGTTCGTCTCGGAGGAGCAGCTCTGCTTGGAGAATGATCAACAGATACTTTTCGGCGGGGATCCATGAAAGATCTCTCGTGCACTCTGCGAGCGCGGGCCAGTTCCAGCCGAAGTGGATAGGAAATTTCAGCTCGCGAGAGAATGATTCGAACACCCCCTGGCTGTCGAGCATCTGCACTCCGTCCATTCGTGCGCAGTAGATGCTGCCACTTGAGGGCGCCGGGAGGACGAGTGGTTCGGTGTCGGGCACGAAGTGGAACCAGGGCTCCGAATGTTCCCAAATGCCTTCGTCAATACTCATTTGTATACAATCCATGATTTATAGTGATTGGGGCTGTAGTATATCGAACCATCCGATCCGGTGACGATTCTTTCGGTGCTTCTACTGGGGTCTCCTTTGGTTTGAAGAGATCCCCATTCCCTGTACGTAACGGGGGTTCCGCTCGCATCTTGAGCCGGCAAGAGTGTGCTGCCATTTCTGCCATCGTTCTGGAATGGAGTGGGCAAAGACTCCCCGTGTATACCATCCGCGTGTCCGTAGGGGTGTACACCGCGGTCCTCGATCCAGTGGATCACCTCCAATGATTCCTGCGGGATTTCCGATGGTAGCCACCAGCCGGCGGGCGGGTTGCCGAACGACGAGCCTGGACTGTACGGAGCAAGCCCCAATGGGTCGATCCACGTGAGCGGATTGATCACGTACCCGTGTGGATTGGGTGCAGGTTTTAGCCCCCAGGGATCCGCGCTTGCATACCCACCGAAAGTCGCGTCGTAGTGGCGGAAATAGTTCGATGAAAAACAACTCTCCTCATCGCGATACTGTCCCGGGAATCCCAGGGGGCAATATATCTGGTCTTTGCTTGGATGCCCGGCGTGACCCCATAGTGAAGTATGTGTTCCTCCTGTTCTCATGCCGAAAGGATCGATAATATCTGTGGGAGTTCCCGCAGGGTCGGTCAATATCGCATGGACGTTTATTTCTGTATTTGATCTTGTTTCCGAAATTGTGACCTGAGATATCGGGCGCGGAGTGTTGGGCTGATAGTCCCAATAGACAATCCTGCCGACATCCGTCGACTCCTCTGCGAGCTCGGATTGATCCCAGGCGTAGGTGTAACTCTGTGGTGGATTGTCGAGCGGTGGAAGGAGGCTCTTGGCGACTCGGCGCCCTAACGGGTCGTACGTATACGTCCATTTATCGCCGCTAGGAGTTTCTGTAGAGATGAGACGATCATCGGCATCCCATGTATATTTCCAGGTCTTTGAGCTCCCGGAGAGGGACTTCTTGGTGCGTCGCGTGATGCGTCCCTGGGCGTCATGGATGAAATGAGTGCGACCAGCGCGGCGGGTAAGGGTTCCGGATACCTCTCGTGATCCTTGTGCGCTCTTGCCAGTTCGTGGCCATTCGCCGTGGGTCTGATTTCCGGTCGCATCATATGCATAACGTTCGATCCAGCCGGGTGCATTTACTGCGAGTACCCGGCCGATTTCATCAAGATCGAAAGTTCTCGCACCTTCGACCGAATCGTCGATGGAGGTGACGTAGCCGTCGGCGCGATAGGCGAAGGTGCGATGAAGTGTTTGCGATGCTTCGCTGCTCGGATCAAGGATTGCAGCGAGACTGGTTGGAGATGATCCGACCTTTACTGCCTGGTCGACGAGACGATTGGTCTCATCCCATTCTTGAACGAGGGTGACATTCTCGCCCAAATTACGCCGCGTTTCGCGGCCTGCGGCGTCATGGGCGAACTCGAACATCCGGCCGGACGTGTGCAGGGTTATTGGCTTCCCGCCGGCATCGTATGTCCACGCGCTGACCTGGCCACTCGGGGTTTCGCGACGCGTCCGTCGCCCGAGCGCATCGTAGGTATTTCGGAGAGTACGACCGTTACAGGTTTCGGCGGTAAGTCGGCCTAGCGCATCCCGGACGAGAACCAGGTCTGCGTCCGGGTTGGTGGCCCTGCTGAGTCGGCCCAGAACGTCGTGCTCGTAGCGGGTTTCGCGACCGGTGCCTTCATGACGCTGGGTGCATATTTGACCCCGTTCGTCGCGAGTATATGTGACAGCCTCCCCGGCTCCGTTGACGCGACGAACCAACCGGCCAGAAGGGTCGTGGCGATAGGTCAGTTCTCGTCCGTTGAAATCGGTTTCCCCGAGTAGACGACCTGCCGGGTCGTATGCGTACTTCCAGATATGGCCTGATGGGTTGGTAACCCTGGTGAGGCGCAGTTCGGCGTCGTAGGTGAACTCCAACCTGGCGCCGTCGGGGCCGGTTTGGGCGGCTGGTAGGTCGAAGTGGGTTGACTCGTAGCTGGTGGTGAAGCCTGCCGGGTTTGTGTGGTGGCGGAGGTTGCCCTCTCCGTCCCAGGTCCAGGATTCGTGGGTGCCGTCTGGGCGTTCGCGGTGGGCGGGTTTGCCTTCGATGGTCCAGGTGGTTTTGGTGGTGTTGCCGATTGGGTCGGATGTGGTGATGGCTCGGCCGAAGGCGTTGCGGGTGACTCTTGTGGTGGCGCCCAATGGGTCGGCTATCGCTACCGGGAGGCCGGTTGGGTCGTGAGTTATCTGCGTGGTGTGGCCCAGGGCGTTGGTGGTGGCGCTCATGCGACCGGCCTCGTCGTACACGTACGACGTGGCCGCGCCCAGTTCGTCGGTGGCGGTGAGGAGGTTGCCGCGGTCGTCGTAGGTGTAGCGCCGTAAGCCGCCGTCGAAGCCGGTCACTAGCGTGGGGCGCGACAAGACCGGGTCGAAGTCGGCAACCGTGAAGGTGCCGTCGGGTAGGACGATGCCCACCGTGTTGCCCTGGGCGTCGTACGCGTAGCGGGTGGTGTGGCCGAGTTCGTTGGTTACCGCCACACGGCGGTTGTAGGCGTCCCATTCGGTGCGCTTGGTGCCGCCGAGGGGGTCGGTTGCGCGGACGACCTGGGACCAGTCGTTGTACTCGTACTCCGTTGCGGCGCCGAGGGCGTTGGTCATCCGAGTAGTCCGGGACGCCTCGTCGTACTCGAAGGTGTTGTCCATGACGCCCGCCACGCCGGAGCCGCGTACGCAGCGGCCCGCTTCGTCGTATTCGTACTGGTACCAGGTGCCGTTGCGGTCGGTCCAGGACGTCATGCGGTGGTGGTCGTCGTAGGTGAAACGCAGTGGGCGCCCGGAGGAGTTGAAGACTTCGGTGAGGTCGCCGCCGGATTCGTCGTACGTGAAGGAGACGAGGGGGATCGAGGACGACGGGTCGTCGGTCCTCATGTGGGTGACTGGGTCCGCGCCCACCAATCGGAACCCCGTGATCAGGCCGGCCGCCGAGTCGACCGCGACTCGGTAACCACCCGAGTGGGTGACCTCGCAGGGGACACCCCCGCCGTCATACCCGTAGTCGATCCGGTTCCCGTTGCGATCCGTCAACGCCCGCACCGGTATTCGCCGCGAGACTGTCCCCGGGAGCGCCGCGAACGACCAAGTCCACCCCCGCTGCGGATCGGTCACGGTGAATGTCCCGTTCGGCGTCCCGTCCCATACCAGCGGCCACCGATACCCGCCCATCGGCATGACCCGCTCACCCGGCCTCGGCACCGGATAGCGCAGCACCATCCCGTCCGCCGCCGTGAAGGTGACCCGGTCCGCGGCCAGTTGCAGGTACTGGTCGAACGTCGACGCCCATCGCTCGCCGAACCACCGCCCACCCCGAAACGCCGTACGGTGTTGCCGCTCCAGGACCAGCGGCAGCGCCCCCGCCAACGTCACGTCCGTCTGCGTCAGCACCATCTCGCCGGTCACCACGTCGATCGGCTCGCCCTGCCGCGTACACGCCTCCGCGCCCCGGCAACGCGGGTTGTCCCGCCTGGCGCTGTTCTTCTCGGCCTGTTCGATGGGCGTCAACGCCTTGTTGCCACCGCGGGTCGCAAACGTCAGCGCCAGGTCGGGGGCGATGTGGCCGAGCGTACGGGCCGGATTCTTCTTGAAGTCCTCCCAGGTCTTGGCGATCTGGTCCACCTCGAACCCGATCGGATCCCGGGCCATGGCCAGGAAGCCGGTGGCGATCTGCTTCAGGTCCGTCGCGTAGGCGCCCGGTTCGAGGTAGACCCGGGCCGGGTCGATGACCCCCGCGAAGCTTGCCAATTCGAGGAAGGCGTCGGCGCCGCCCTTGGCGAAGTCGACCCCCGCCTTCCCGAGCGTCTTCCAGATGTCCGGGTCCAGCTCCAGCACCCCGACCGACTTGCGCAGCTCCAACAGGGCGTGCGCGTCGGCCTTTTCGACCCGCTCGCGGACCCGCTGCAACTGCGCCTGCGCCTCGCGCAACATGTCCGCGCCCGGATGACCCTCGGGCTTGTGCGGCAACTGCGGCAGGCACTCCTTGCCGACGCCGTTGGCCTTCTGTACGTCCTGATTGCGCTTGGCGAGGTCGTACGACTCCTGCTCGCGCGCCTGTGCCTCGATCAGCCAGAAGGCCTGCTTCGCCTTGGGGATGATCTCGTTGGCGCACTCGCCCTGGGCGAAGCGGAGCACCTCGGCGAACTCGCGCAGCTTCTTGGCGACGCTCGGGTATTCCTTGCCGTGCACCTTCAGTACGTCGGTGACGAGCTTGAGGTCATTGCGGAAGCCCTCGGCCGCGCCGCCCTGCCACAGGTCCTTCCCGTCGACCTTGCCGAGGCGGTCCTTGGCCTCCAACGCCTGGACCGAGAACCGGGTCAGCACATCGGCGACGGTCTGTAATACCTCCCAGTCGCCCGGTATCAGGCCGCGTGGCTGCGAATCGGACGTGAGTGGTTCGCCGGACACCAACACCGTGCAACCTCCGTCAGTCCGAGCCGTCCGAGTCGGTGCTGCGCATGTCGTCGCCCGCGTGAATCGAAGCCGCGCCGCCGGGTGTGAAGAAGCGGGCCTCGGCGTCGCGTTCGGCGTCCTCGTACTGCTGGGCGGCCATCTCCAACGCGATCGCGATGTTCTCGCCGAGGCTGACCAGTGCGGCCATCGCCTTGGCGGACGTCAACACGATCTCCCCGGCCTGGTACGGCGAGGAGTAGTACTTCTGCAGCGCCACCAACTGATCCCGCAACGGCTGCTGCTTCCGGGCGATTTCCCGGGCGACCGACAACGCGTCGATCAACTCCGTACTCGCCCCGCGCACGAAGGCGCTGTCGACCTTGAACCCGTCGTCACCCATCCGCGCCGGCCTCCCCGTTCCACAGGCTCGCCCGCAGCCGTACCGGTCGGGGGCCGGCCAGGTCGATCGCGATGTCGTAGCCGGGCGGCAACAGCCGCACCAGGTCGGCGCCGTCGGTGGCGAACCACTCGCACGGGCCCTGGACGAACCGGGCCAACTGCTCCTCGGACGTGAACACCGGTACGACCCCGCCACCCGGTGGGCCGATCGCCGCGAAGCCGACCTGTTCGGGGCGTTCGCAGTACAGCCGGGCCGCGAGCAGCGCGGCCAGCAACGCGGGTGGCTCGCCTTCGCCCGCGAGCAGTCGGGATATCTCGTCCTCGAGCTCGCCTTCGAGCGGCGACGCGCCGCCCGCGACGCGCCCGTTCGGTTCGGTCATCCGTGCGCCCCCGCCCCTCGACCGTGCGGCACCCTACCGAACCGTTCGCCGCCGTGTCACCGATTGGTCGCCCACAGCTACCCGTTCCCGGGCGAATCCCACCGCGCGCTCCTACTAGGCTGGCCGGGCAGAGCAGCGTGCCCCTTGATCAAGGAGAAACTCGTGCCGTCCATCGACGTCATCCACGCCCGGGAGATCCTGGACTCCCGAGGGAACCCCACGGTCGAGGTCGAGGTCGTCCTCGACGACGGCAGCTCGGGCCGGGCCGCCGTGCCCTCCGGTGCCTCCACCGGCGCCTTCGAGGCCGTCGAGCTGCGTGACGGGGACGCGGCCCGCTACGGCGGCAAGGGCGTGCAGAAGGCCGTCGACGCGGTCAACGAGCGCATCTACGAGGAGATCGCCGGCACCGAGGCGGACGACCAGCGGCTGATCGACCAGGCGATGATCGACCTGGACGGCACCGAGAACAAGTCCGAGCTGGGCGCCAACGCGATCCTGGGCGTCTCGCTCGCCGTCGCGCACGCCGCCGCCGAATCGGTGAACCTGCCGCTGTTCCGCTACCTGGGCGGCCCGAACGCGCACGTCCTGCCGGTGCCGATGATGAACATCCTCAACGGTGGCGCGCACGCCGACACCAACGTGGACATCCAGGAGTTCATGATCGCGCCGATCGGCGCGGAGACCTTCGCCGAGGCGGTCCGCTGGGGCACCGAGGTGTACCACTGCCTCAAGTCCGTACTCAAGGCCCGCGGCCTGGCCACCAGCATCGGCGACGAGGGCGGCTTCGCGCCGAACCTGGAGAACAACCGCGCCGCGCTCGACCTGATCGTCGAGGCGATCGAGATGGCCGGCTACACCCCGGGCGCGGACATCGCGCTCGCGCTCGACGTGGCGGCGAGCGAGTTCCACTCGGACGGCGGGTACGTGTTCGAGGGCGCCAAGAAGACCTCCGCCGAGATGTCGGCCTACTACGCCGAACTGGTCGCCGCCTACCCGCTGGTGTCGATCGAGGACCCGCTGGACGAGAGCGACTGGGAGGGCTGGGTCGCGCTCACCGCGCAGCTCGGCGACAAGGTCCAGCTGGTCGGCGACGACCTGTTCGTGACCAACCCGGAGCGCCTGGCCCGCGGCATCGACGAGAAGGCCGCCAACGCGCTCCTGGTCAAGGTCAACCAGATCGGCACGCTGACCGAGACGTTCGACGCCGTGTCGCTCGCACACCGCAACGGCTACCGGTGCATGATGAGTCACCGGTCCGGCGAGACCGAGGACACCACGATCGCGGACCTCGCGGTGGCCACGGACTGCGGCCAGATCAAGACCGGCGCCCCGGCGCGCTCGGACCGCGTGGCCAAGTACAACCAGCTGCTGCGCATCGAGGAGATCCTCGACGACGCGGCGGAGTACGCCGGCCGCGGCGCGTTCCCGCGCTTCGACGGCTGACACCGGTCGCGCGGGGCAGCGCCGGCACCGAATCGACGGAACGGCGGGAGGACGCGTGAGCGAGCAGCGCGAGAGCGGTCGGCGCCAGACCGCGCCGACCCGGGCCGCGCGCGCGTCCCGGGCGGTCGCGCCGCCGCGCCAGGCCCGCGGCGCGCGGCCGGCGACGCCCGCCGCGCCGAAGGCCGCCGAGGCCGCCAAGGCCGCTCGGCCCAAGGTGCGCAAGCCGAAAGCCGCGGCCGGGTCCGGCAAGGGCTCGGCCGCGGCGGCCCGGCTGGCCCGGCTGCGGCGGCGCGGCGGTGGCAGGTGGATCGTGCTGACCCTGGTGGTGCTGAGCCTGGCGATCGCGCTGGTCTATCCGGTACGGCAATACCTGGCCCAGCGCTCCGAGGTGGCCGACCTGCGCGAGAGCACCCGCAAGCAGCAGTCCGAGACGGAACGCATGCGGTCCGATCTGGACCGCTGGAACGACCCGGCGTATGTGCGGCAACAGGCGCGCGAGCGGCTGCACTTCGTCTACCCCGGGGACACCGCCTACCTGGTGGTGCCGCCGCCGGGCGCGGCCGGCAACCCGGCGCCGCTGGCGCCGGCCCAGGCCGGTGCGGGACCCTGGTACCGCAAGTTGTGGGACTCCACGCGCGACGCGGACAAGACCACCGGTACACCGACCCCGAGCGCGTTGCCCAAGCCGACGTCCACGCCCCTGACGTCGATCGGGTAGCGGTCGGGCCGTCATCGGTCGAACCGGCCGGGACGGTCGAACCGGCCGGGACGGCCGGGACGGTCGGGACGGTCGGGGCGGTCGGATCGAACCGGCCAAGGCGGCATCCGGTACGTGGATCGAACGTCGGTCCGAGTCATCGAGCGAAACAGGACATACTCGCAGGCATGGATCAGCAGGACATCGACGCCGTCAAGGCGCAGCTCGGCCGTACCCCGCGTGGTCTGCGCGGTGTCGCGCACCGGTGCCCGTGTGGGCTGCCGGACGTCGTGGAGACCGCCCCACGCCTCGAGGACGGCTCGCCGTTCCCGACGTTGTACTACCTGACCTGCCCGCGCGCGGCGTCCGCGATCGGCACGCTCGAGGCGAACAACGTGATGCGCGAGATGAACGAGCGGCTGGCCGAGGACGCGGACCTGGCCGCGCGGTACGCCGCGGCGCACGACGACTACATCGCCCGCCGCGATGCGATCGAGGTGCTGGAGGGCTTCCCGTCGGCGGGCGGCATGCCGGACCGGGTCAAGTGCCTGCACGTGCTCGCCGGTCACGCGCTGGCCGCCGGGCGCGGGGTCAACCCGCTCGGCGACGAGACGCTGGACGCGCTGCCCGAGTGGTGGGCCAAGGGCCCGTGCGTGTGCGTCGGTACGGATGCCCCGGCCCCCGAGGAGGACGAGAACCGATGACCCGACGCGTCGCCGCGATCGACTGCGGTACCAACTCCATCCGCCTGCTCGTCGCCGACCTCGACCCGGTGGCCGGGACGCTGGTCGACCTGGACCGGCGGATGCGGATCGTCCGGCTGGGCCAGGGCGTGGACCGGACCGGGCGGCTGGCGCCCGAGGCGCTGGAACGCACCTTCGCGGCGTGCCGGGAATACGCCGCGGCGATCGGCGAACTCGGCGCCCACCGGCTGCGGTTCGTGGCCACCAGCGCGAGTCGCGACGCGGAGAACCGGGACGTGTTCCGGGCCGGCGTACGGGAGATCCTGGGCGTCGAGCCGGAGGTGATCAGCGGCGACGAGGAGGCCGCGTTGTCGTTCGCGGGGGCCACCCGGGAACTGGCCGGGACCGGCGCGGTCGAGACGCCGTATCTGGTGGTCGACATCGGCGGCGGGTCCACCGAGTTCGTATTGGGCACCGATCGGCCCGAGGCGGCCCGGTCGGTGGACGTCGGCTGCGTCCGGATGACCGAGCGGCACCTGCGCGATGATCCGCCGACGCCGGCCCAGATCGCCGCCGCGACCGCCGACATCGAGGCCGCGATAGCCCGCGCCGCCGAGGTGGTCCCGATGGACCGCGCCCGCACCCTGGTCGGCCTGGCCGGCTCGGTGACCACGGTCGCGGGGATCGCCCTGGGCCTGCCCGAATACGACTCGACGGCCATCCACCACGCCCGCCTGACCCTCGACCAGGTCCGCACGGTGACGGCGAACCTCCTGGCGAGCACCCACGCCGAACGCGCCGGCATCCCGGTCCTGCACCCGGGCCGCGTCGACGTGATCGCCGCGGGCGCCCTGGTCCTCCGCACGATCATGGAACGCACGGGCTTGAGCGAGGTAGTGGTCAGCGAACACGACATCTTGGACGGGATCGCCTGGTCGCTGGCGGACGCTCCGGCACCGGCCGCCGAGTAGCGCCTCACATTTCGGAGGCGGCCCGCTCGCCGAACAGATCCACGAGCAACTCGGCCATCGACACGGTCGGGCCGCCCTCCGCCAGAACGGCCTCGGCGGCCCGCGCGAGTGCCTCGTCGGCCGCCTCTTCCAGAGCCTCGTAGGCCGCGATCGGCACCAGGGCGGCCACCGGAACGCCGTTGCGGGTGAACACCGTCGGGGTGCCCTCTGCGGCGCGGTCGATGTGGTCCGCGAGGCGCGCGCGGGCCTCGCGAATGGTCACTCGGCTCTCGGTCATACCCGGAGTCCGCACGTGGTCGGGCGCGTGGGTCGGCGCATTGCCGGGATCGCCCGTCGAGTCGACAAAGAAGCAAGCAGCCATGTCCAACGTCCGGACACGGGGGAAAGTTTGTGAATCCCTTCACATGGTCGGCGGGACAAATCTTCGCCATGCGAGGCCGTTTTCCTCCCGATGGGTCGGTCGGATGCGGGCGCCGCCTTCGGATGGGGTGGGCCTCGGGGGTTCGAGGTGGAGATCACATTGCGTCGGACCGGGGGCTTACCGGCAGGATCGACGCAGGTCATCGGATCGCGGTGGCGAGCCCGGCGGTCGAGTGGATCTTCCTCGGTCGCACATCGTGCACAAATGCACAAGCAAAAGGACGAAGGGTACCAGACGGCCCCTTCGATACTGCGCGCGGCCTCGAAGCACCGGCGAGTTCGATCGGTGGATACTTCCAAACATGAGCAACACGGATCGCCCTCGCATCCTTATCGTCGGCGGCGGCTACGTTGGTCTGTACGCCGCGCAGCGCATCCTCAAGAAGATGCGCTACGGCGAAGCGACCGTCACGGTCGTCGACCCGCGGTCGTACATGACCTACCAGCCCTTCCTCCCGGAAGCGGCCGCCGGCAGCATCTCACCGCGCCATGTCGTGGTGCCGCTGCGCCGTGTCCTGCCCAACGCCGAGATCGTCAACGGCCGGGTCACCTCCGTCGACCACGACCGCAAGGTCGCGCTCGTCGAGCCGCTCGCGGGTGAGTCCTACGAGCTCGGCTTCGACTACATCGTCATCGCGCTCGGCTCGATATCGCGTACCTTCCCGATTCCCGGCCTGGCCGAGAACGGCATCGGTCTCAAGACCATCGAAGAAGCCATCGCACTGCGCAACCACGTGCTCGGACAGCTCGACCTGGCCGACTCCACCACCGACCAGGAGATCCGCCGCAAGGCGCTGACCTTCTGCTTCGTCGGCGGCGGCTTCGCGGGCATCGAGGCGCTCGCCGAGGTCGAGGACATGGCCCGCGACGCGGTCCGTTACTACAAGAACCTCAAGCGCGAGGACATGCGCTTCGTGATGGTGGAGGCGGCCAACCGCATCCTCCCCGAGGTCGGTCCGGAACTCGGCGCGTGGACGCTGGAGCGGCTCAAGGCCCGGGACATCGAGTTCCACCTGGAGACCTCACTCAAGTCCTGCGTCGACAAGCACTGCGTGCTCTCCAACGACGTCGAGTTCGACGCCTCCACGATCCTGTGGACGGCGGGCGTCAAGCCGAACCCGGTGCTGTCCGAGTACGGCCTGCCGCTCGGCCCGCGCGGCCACGTCGACACGCGCCCCACCCTTCAGGTGGTCGGCATGGACAACGTGTTCGCGGCCGGCGACAACGCGCAGGTGCCGGACCTCGCCGTCGGCGAGGGCGCCTGGTGCCCGCCGAACGCGCAGCACGCGGTGCGGCAGGCGCGGGTGCTGGGTGACAACGTCGTCTCGGTGATGCGTGGGTTCCCGCCGAAGGAGTACAAGCACAAGAACCTCGGCGCGGTGGCGGGCCTGGGCCTGCACAAGGGTGTCGCGGTGATGTTCGGCAGGTTCAAGCTCAAGGGGCTGCCGGCCTGGTTGTTCCACCGCACGTATCACGGTGCGATGGTGCCGACCTTCAACCGGAAGTTCCGGGTGTTCGCGGACTGGACGCTGTCGGCGTTCTTCCGGCGCGAGATCGTCTCGCTCGGGGCGATGGAGCACCCCCGGGACGAGTTCGCCGAGGCCGCGTTGCCGGCGCCTCGACCGGCGGCGGAGCCGGTGGCCAAGGCGTAGGTGTCGCCAGATTGCCGAGGAGCCCGGTACGCGCGGTTGCGCGGGCCGGGCTCCTTCGCGTTCGTCGCCCGGGAGCGCGGTCAGAGCACGCGGGCTGCCTCGAACCGTTTCATGCGCTCCAGAACCAGGCCGGACGTCGGGTCGAACATTTCGTCGACGATCCGGCCGTCGGCCAGGAAGATCACCCGGTCCGCGTAGGACGCCGCGTTGGGGTCGTGGGTGACCATCACGATGGTCTGGCCGGTGTCGTCCACCGAGGTACGCAGGAAGCCGAGCACCTCGGCGCCGGAGCGCGAGTCGAGGTTGCCGGTGGGTTCGTCGGCGAAGATGATCTGCGGCCTGCTCGCCAACGCCCGGGCGCAGGCGACGCGTTGCTGCTGACCGCCGGAGAGTTCGCTGGGCCGGTGCTTGAGCCGGTCGCCCAGGCCGACGATCTCGATCACGTGGTCGAGCCAGGCGCGGTCCGGCCGGGTGCCCGCGATGTCCATCGGGAGCGTGATGTTCTCCAGGGCGTTCAGGGTCGGCAGCAGGTTGAACGATTGGAAGACGAAACCGACCTTCTCCCGGCGCAGCAGCGTGAGTTGCTTGTCCGAGAGCGAGGACAACTCCACGTCGCCCAGCCGTACGGAGCCCGCGGTGATCGAGTCGAGGCCGGCCATGCAGTGCATCAGCGTGGACTTGCCCGACCCGGACGGGCCCATGATCGCGGTGTACTCGGCGCGCCGAAAGCCGACCGAGACCTCGTCGAGCGCGATCACCTGCGTTTCGCCCGTGCCGTAGACCTTGGTCAGATCGGTCGCCGCGGCGGCGAGCGCGGTGGGTTGGGTGACGGTCACAGGGGCCTTCTTTCGGTTGGGTGGGTCGCGGGCGTGATTCCCATTCGGGGGGTCTCGGGTGATCGGGTCTTTGCGCGCTTTCGTATGTGTCTTTCTGCGTACGTGTCCTCCGTACGTGTCTTCCGTGTATGCAGGCGCTGGTCGGCGAGGATCCGGATCCGTCGTACGCGACCACGCGACCACGCGATCCCGGTCGTCCGGGATCGGACCTCGACCCCGTGGTCCTACCCAGGTCCATCGGGTGAATGCGGGATCAGCCCTGCTCAGCTGCCCCAAAACGCGCAATCGGCACTATCCGCGCGGCATTTCGGCGGGTTGTCAGCGCACGGTGGTCGGTCGCTCTCCGCATTCGAACGGTCGACGGAGAGAGGTCCGCGAGGCCGCAAAAAACAGGGGGCCAACCCGGTGCGCCGGGGCCGCTACGCTCAGCATCGCCCCCGGATGGTGGAACGCAGACACGAGGAGCTTAAACCTCCTTGGCCGCAAGGCCGTGCGGGTTCGAGTCCCGCTCCGGGGACCAGATGATCACGGCTCTGACCTGCGTCGGAGCCGGCTTCGAGAACTTGCGTGACGACAAAAGCGACATTACGCCGGCGGCCTGATGGATCATGATCATCAGTTGTCACGCCCCGTAGAGCCCTTGGCATCCTCAGATGAACTCGGGTTTCGGCGCTTCATTCGATAAAAATTCCGATGCCACGGATCGCATCACTGATGCCGGAGCGCCCCACGCGGCACTTGAGCGTCCGCAACGCTCCGATCAATTGACGGTGAGTAAGGGGCGAACGCGACTGGGGACATGGTTGCGGGCGCGACGACGGGCCTATCGAGGCGACGGTGGTGGGGGTGTGGGTGCCGTGCCGTGCGGGGTGGCGTGGGGTGGCGTGGGGTGAGTTGAGGTGGGGAGGAGGTGGGCAAGAGAAGAAGCGCGCGGCGTGGACCCGCATCCCCGGGACGTACACCTATACAACAGACCGGAGTTCATCCGGCTGTTCATCACCGCGGGACCCACCGGTGTACCTGGCACGGTCGACCGAGGTGCCCAAGTCGCGCCGGAGCAACCGAAGTTAGGCCCGAACACACCGCCGCCGACGCCGGTCGATCGCCGGGCGCGGACGGCCAGGGTCGCCGCCGTGCGGCGGGCGACGCCGAACGGCGTGTCGCACGATCGCCGTGCCGTGGTCCGAGTCGCCGCGAGGCGGCAACTGCCGTGGTGGAACGCCGAGCTGAATGCGGGTCGCCGCGCCGTGAACGAGGATCCGATTGCGAGCCGGCCAAGCAACCGGCCCGAAGCGGGCAACCGCGCGGGGCAACCCGGCTGAGGGGTTGGCGTGTTGCCCGCCCGCCCGCCCGCTACGTGGCCGTTGCCGCCGCCGGGTCGGCTTTGCTGGCTCGTGGTCGGGGGCGATTGACCGCTTGGGCGTCGTGTCGCACGCCCTTTCCGCAGTCGCCCCGGGTCCGTTCGGCGGGGCCGGGTCGTGGGGGGTGGCCGCCGTCTCGTCGTTGCTCGTCCCCTCCGGGGCCGGGGTTTTTGCTTGGTGCTTCGCATCCGTTGTTGCCCGTCCACTACGTGGCCGTTGCTGCCCTGGTCGGCTTCCTCTGACTCGTGGTCGGGGGCCGTTGTCCGCTTGGCGTCGTGGTGTTGGGCTGGTGCCGTGGTGACCCTGGGTCCGTTCGGCGGGGCCGACTCGTGGCGGCGGCCACCGCCTCGTCGTTGCACGTCCCCTCCGGGGCCGGGGTCTTTGCTTGGTGCTTCGCATCCGTTGTTGCCCGTCCACTACGTGGCCGTTACTGCCCTCGTTGGCTTCCTCCGACTCGTGGTCGGGGGCCGTTGTCCGTGGGGCGTCGGGGTGTTCGGCCGCTGCGCAGGCGTTTCGGGCTCGCTGGGTTTGGGTGGCGGGTGTTGCGGTGTGCATGTCGACCGCCGGCTCGGGGTCTTGGGTCGGGTGTGTGTCCGGTGCTTGGGTTTCCGGCGTGGTGCGCGGCCTTTTCTGCCTTGTCGTGCCTCGGTTTCGGGTAGGGGAGCGCGAAACCCGCACTCGTCGGCCCGTGCGGGCCCGGGCGCCGGGTAAAACCGCAGGTCAGGCTTCGTCTCGAGCCTTGGGAGTCTCGTCGGGATCCGTTTTCGGTCCCGAGGAGGGAGTGGGAGCCGTGAGGGGCTGCGAGACGTGGCATGGCCACCGACCGCCGGGGGCCGCCGCCGGGACAACGGCCCCCGACCGCGAGTCGGGGGATGCCGACCAGGGCAGTGACGGCCACGTAGTGGACGGGCAACAACGGATGCGAAGCACCAAGCAAGACCCGGCCCCGGAGGGGACGTGCAACGACGAGGCGGTGGCCGCCGTCACGACCCGGCCTCGCCGAACGGGCCCGGGGCCAACCACGGCACCAGCTCAACAGCACGACGCCAAGCGGCCAACGGCCCCCGACCACGAGTCAGAGGAAGCCGACCAGGGCAGCAACGGCCACGTAGTGGACGGGCAACAACGGATGCGAAGCACCAAGCAAAGACCCCGGCCCCGGAGGGGACGAGCAACGACGAGACGGCGGCCACCCCCACGAGCCAGCCCCGCCGAACGGACCCAGGGCCACCACGCCACCAGCTCAACAGCACGACGCCAAGCGGACAACCGCCCCCGACCACGAGCCAGGGGAAGCCAACGAGGGCAGCAGCGGCCACGTAGTGGACGGGCAACAACGGATGCGGAGCACCAAGCAAAAACCCCGGCCCCGGAGGGGACGTGCAACGACGAGGCGGTGGCCACCGTCACGAGTCGGCCCGCCGAACGGACCCAGGGCCACCCCCACACCAGCCCAACACCACGACGCCAAGCGGACAACCGCCCCCACCGCGAACCAGCAAAGCCGACCCGGCGGAGGTTGCTTGGGTGCCCCGCAATCGGGTCCTCGTGCGCCACGCCGTGACCCCCGCCTCGGCTCCGCGTTCCCTATATGGGCGTTGTTTGGCTAACGGGGGTCGGGCTGTCGGTGGAATTTGACGGACTTTTTATGACCGGTCCGTGACCGCGGGCACAAATCGTGTGTCTGGACACGTTGTGGGGGGAGGATGGAGACCCCGGGAGCTTTACTCGGGGATTACTCTCTTAAGCCACGACCCCCACCCGGGGGCATGGAGGAGATGACATGAGGAGCAGCAACCCGGTGCTCACGCGGCGGGGGGCGTTCGAGACCGGCCAACCACAGCAGGCCGGTTACGGAGCGCCGCAGCCTGGGCCGCACGGTGCCCCGTTCGGTGGGCCGCAGCAGCCGCCGATGCAACCGATGAGCCCCGAGCAGCTTCAGGAGATGTACCGGGCGCAGTCCGCCGGTCCGCTCCAGACCGGTCGGATGACGATCGACGACGTGGTCGCGCGTACCGCGATGACGTTGTTGACGGTCGTTGTGACCGGCGCGCTGTCTTGGGCTTTCCTGCCGTTCGAGAACTTCGGCTGGGCGGTCGGCGCCGCGCTCGTGGCGTTCGTCGTCGGCCTGGTCCTGACCTTCAAGCGGGAGGTCAGTCCCGCTCTGGTGCTGACTTACGCGGCGCTCGAGGGCGTATTCCTCGGCGCGATCAGCCACGCGTTCGAGCAGCGTTACCACGGCATCGTGATCCAGGCGGTGCTCGGCACGGCCGCCGTGTTCGCCGGCATGCTCTTCGCGTACAAGTCCGGTCTGATCAAGGTGACGAGCCGCTACGCGCGGATCGGCATCGCGATCGCGATCGGTTTTGTGCTCCTCTCGCTCGTCAACGGCCTCGCGGCGCTGATCGCCGGCGGTGACGGCCTCGGGCTGCGCAGTGGCCCGATCGGCATCCTGATGGGCATCGCGGGCATCCTCATCGGTGCCTTCTTCCTGTCGCTCGACTTCAACGAGATCGAGCAACTGGCCGCCCAGGGTGTCCCGCAGAAGGAGGCGTGGCGGTCCGCGTTCGGCCTCACGGTGACCCTCGTGTGGATCTACATGGAGGTTCTGCGGCTGTTGTCGATCCTTCGGGACTGACGACTGACGGCTGACGACCGACAACCGACAACCGGCGTGCTTCGGACCGACGGCGTAACAGCGTGAAGCGGCGGTGCCCCCTCTTCGGAGGGGGCACCGCCGCTTCACGTTCGCGGATACGGGATCGGCGCGGATCAGCGTGACGGCGGTTGGATCAACGTGACGGCGGTTTCAGCATGGCGCCGGTTGTCGGCGCAGCGGTCTTCGGCGGGCGGTCGACAGCGGGTGGTGGGCCTCGGGCCGGGGGATCAGCTGACCCCGCCCGGCGCGTGCCGGCGACGGTCGTGCTCGCGGACGATGGCGAGAGCGTGTCCGTGTCCGAGGTTGTGCTCGCCCTGGAGCCAGGAGACCCGGTCCTCGAAGCGGGAGAAGGCCGGACCGGCCTCGATTTCCTTGAACCAGTCGGGGAGTTCGCGGCCGGTGCAGGCGGGTACCCGGGCCACGAGGTTCCGGTGGGTCTCTTCGGAGAAGTGCAAGGACATAAGCGCCTCCGGTGAGCGTTCCGTTACCCGAGCGTGCATGACGGGCGAACGGTTGGCAAGCGGTCGAAGCCCACCCGCACGCGGTGTGCGCACTGGGTACGCTCCGGTTATGTCGTCCCGCATCCCCATCCCGCCGGCCGGGAAACCGTCCGTCTCCCTCACGGTCGACCCGGCACCCTTCGTCAAGGAGTCGGGCGCGGTCGCCGATCGACTCCGGCACCTGTCCGAGCCGCGACTGAAGGCGCCGCTGACCGCTCGCCGTGAGGGTTCGCCGAGTCGGGCGGGCGCGGCGCTCGCGCTGGCCCAGTGTCTGGCCGACCTCGCCGCCGCGGTCGAGGGCGAACCGCTGCGCGAGATCCCGGATCTGGGGGTGTTCGTGGTCGGCGATCAGGTCGCCGTCACCTCGGGCGATCTGGCCGCGGCGCTCGAGCCGTTGGCCGAGGAACACGCGCTGATCCTGCAGGACGGCGAAGGCGTGACGGCGGGCGATGTGCTGCGGCGGGCGCGGGAGATGGTCCGGGAGTTGTCGGCGGCGATATGACATAGCCGCCGATCTGGACATGACCGCCGATCTGACATGACCGGCGGTACGACACGACCGGCGATATGACAGAGAACTGTGGCCAGAGGACTGTGGCCGACCCGCTCGGGCCCTGTGCCGCCCCTACGCCGGCGGGCGTACATACAGGCGGTCGGCCAAGGCGTACGCGATCTCCTCGTCCAGGCCGAAGGTCAGGGTCCAGCCGCCGCCGATCTCCGAGGTGCCGAGCAGGCGGACCGGTCGGCCCAGGGACAGGGCCACCTCGATCAGCGAAGTGGCCTCCGGGTCGCCGGGCATCACCACCAGCGAGCTGCCGTCGGCGAAGTCGAGTACGTCCAGGCCGCTTGCGCCGCCGCCGGGCGAGCCGGTGCGGACCCGGGTGATCGGGGTGCCGCCGGCGACCAGGCCGGTCAGGTAGCCGCCGGTCAGGTGGGCCGGCAGCAGCGGGGTCAGGTTTTCCGAGGGGTGCGGCCGGCGGCCTGCGGGGTCCTGGTCCCGCCGGCCGTATTCGTCGTGCCCGGCGCCGGGCACGGTCAGCGGTGGTCGTTCGGCGTCCCGGCTGCGGAAGAGGTGGTCGACGAACGCCTGGTCCCAGATCTCCGTCGCCGCCCGGTCCCGATGCCGCCGGACCAGCCGCCTTACGGCGGCGGTCACCGCGACGGTGCACGCGGCGGTGAGCAGGACGGGGACGATGTACACGTTCGGCATGACGAGATCCGCAACCCTTGGCCAATCCGAGGAACAGCTTCCCTTCCAGGGTCGCGCCGTCGGCGGCTTGCCGCCAGAGCGCGTGATGTCCCGATCCGGGCGGAATCCCGGGCTGCGCGGGGTGGGTGAGCATGCGCCGAGGCCCGCCCGGGAAGCACTCCGGACGGGCCTCGGCGCACGCGTGAAGACGTGCCGGATCAGCTGAGCCGCTCCAGCACCATCGCCATGCCCATGCCGCCGCCGACACACATCGTCTCCAGGCCCCACTGCTTGTCGTGCCACTGCAGCGAGTTGATCAGCGTGCTGGTGATCCGCGCGCCGGTCATCCCGAACGGGTGGCCGATCGCGATCGCGCCACCGTTGACGTTGACCTTGTCCAGGTCGAAGCCCAGGTCCCGGTAGGAGGGCACGACCTGGGCGGCGAACGCCTCGTTGATCTCGACCAGATCGATGTCGGCCGTGGTCAGGCCGGCCCGGGCCAGTGCGATCCGGGAGGCCTCGACCGGGCCGTAGCCCATGATCTCGGGGGACAGGCCGGACACCGCGGTGGAGACGATCCGGGCCAGCGGGGTCAGCCCGAGTTCGCGGGCCTTGGTGTCCGACATCACGATCACCGCGGCGGCGCCGTCGTTGAGCGGGCAGGCGTTGCCGGCGGTGACCGTGCCGTCGGGGCGGAAGACCGGCTTGAGCGCCGAAATGCCTTCGAGGGTGGTGCCGGCGCGCGGGCCGTCGTCCTTGGCCACCACGGTGCCGTCGGCCAGGGTGACCGGGGTGATGTCCTTGGCCCAGAAGCCGTCGGCGATCGCCTTCTCGGTCAGGTTCTGCGAGCGCACCGCGAACTCGTCCTGCTCGGCGCGGGAGATGCCCTTGTGCTGGGCCAGGTTCTCGGCGGTGAAGCCCATCCCGATGTAGACGTCCGGGAGCAGTCCCGCGTCGCGCGGGTCGGACCAGGTCGAGCCCTGCTCGACGGCGGCGGCGGTACGTGCGGCGCCCTCGGCGAAGATCGGGTTCTTGGTGTCCGGGAGCGAGTCGCTGCTGCCCTTGCCCCGGGTGCTGGTGACCATCTCGACACCGGCCGAGATGTACGCGTCGCCCTCGCCCGCGCGGATCGCGTGCATCGCCATCCGGGTGGTCTGGAGTGAGGAGGAACAGTAGCGGGTGATGGTGGTTCCGGGCAGGTGGTCGTAGCCGAGCAGGACCGCGACGTTGCGACCCATGTTGAAGCCCTGCTCGCCGCCGGGCAGGCCACAGCCCAGCATCAGGTCGTCGATGTCCTTCGGGTCGAGCGCCGGGACCTTGTCCAGGGCGGCGCGCACCATCAGCGCGGTCAGGTCGTCCGAGCGCAGGTCCTTCAGGGAACCCTTGAAGGCCCGACCGATCGGGGAGCGGGCGGTGGCGACGATGACTGCTTCGGGCATCGGGACTCCTTGATGGTCTTCGCGGCCGTCGGTACGAGGACCCCGCAGGGACTCTCGTCGTCGCGGAAGCGCAACTGACGCTTGAAGTTACCGGCTGGTAGGCAGAAGTGGGAAGGGCGGGTCGGGCGACCTGTCCCATGCCGTAGCTGACGACCAGTCAGATTTCTTCGGTCACATTACCTCGGGCGTCCTGAAATGGGGTCGATCCCCTGCGCTCGGACTCGGCGGAGGTCTCGGCGGAGGGTTCGCCGGCGGCCTCGTCGGCGGTCTCCGGATCCACCGTCGCGGGCGTGGGCAACTGCTGCCGCCGGCGGTGGCGCAGCAGCGCCCACCGGCCGCGCGGGCCACGCTCGCGCCCGCCGACGTCGGTGCCGGCCACCTCGGTGCCGCCCTCGGCCGCGGCCTCGATCGCGGCCTGGGCGATCGGCAGGACCCCCTCGCCGCGGAAGCTGTCCGGGCGTACCTCGTCCAGCGGCCACAGGTCCAGCGCGGCGCACAACGACGGCAGCGAGGCCATCGCGGCGGTGGCGTAGCCCTCGATCGAGGGGTGGAACCGATCCGGGCCGAACATCGCCTTCGGCCGGGCCAGGAACTCCGGCCCGAGCAGCGCGCCGAGGGACACGGTACGACCGCCCGCCTCGACCACGGCGATGGTCTGCGCGGCGGCCAGATTGCGGCTCCACTGCCGGGCCAGATAGCGCAGCGGCTGGGCGATCGGCTCGATCGTGCCCAGGTCCGGGCAGGTGGCCACGACCACCTCGACGCCGGAGGCGATCAACCGGCGGGTGGCCTGTTCGAGGTGGCGCACCGACTCGGCGGGGCGCATCCGGTGGGTGACGTCGTTCGCGCCGATCATGATCATCACCACGTCCAACTCGTGCCGCAGCGCGAGCGTGACCTGGCGTTCCAGGTCGGACGAACGCGCGCCCGAGCGCGCGACGTTGACCAGGCGTACCGGCACCTCGGCGACCGCCGCCAGGCCGGCCGCGAGCAGTGCGCCGGGGGTCTGCATCGGGTCCTCGACACCGAGCCCGGCGGCGGTGGAGTCGCCGATCACCGCGAATGCGATCGGCTCGCCGGGCAGATCGCCGTACATCCCGTCCGCGGTCGGCGGCTCGCCGTCGGGCTCGCCCACCGTGCGGCGGGCCAGCTTGGCCTCCGCGTACAACACCGCGAACATCGCCCCGGTCAGCACCCCGACGCCGCCACCGCCGTAGGCCGCCGCCGCGGCGACCCGACGGGCCATCCTGGTGCGCATCATCGCCGGACCCCGCGGCCGGCCGCCGTGTCCAAGACCTCGGGCTCCTCCCCGTCGCGAAACTCCACGCCGACCCTAACCGACCGTCAGGTTCCTCGGCGGTACGCACCGGCGCGCCGGCCCGGGCGCGTTGGGGCGGGCCGGCGACACGTTCCGCCGTCGGCTCCGAACCCGCCCACTAGGCTGGGAGAAGTTAGCGCAATGTGAGGATTTTGGGCCATCCGGCCCCGGCTGATGCGCACTCATGGCGGAGGTTCCGTGCGGTACCACGAATCCATGCTCGACCTGATCGGGGACACCCCCCTCGTCAAGCTCAACTCCGTCACCGCGGGGTTGTCGGCAACGGTGCTGGCGAAGGTCGAGTACTTCAACCCCGGCGGTTCGGTGAAGGACCGGATCGCCGTGCGGATGATCGACGCGGCCGAACAGTCGGGCGCGCTGCGCCCGGGCGGCACGATCGTCGAACCCACCTCCGGCAACACCGGGGTCGGGCTCGCGATGGTCGCGCAGCAGCGCGGATACAAGTGCGTATTCGTCTGCCCGGACAAGGTCAGCATGGACAAGATCAACGTCATGCGGGCCTACGGGGCCGAGGTCGTGGTCTGCCCGACCGCGGTCGACCCCGAGCACCCGGACTCCTACTACAACGTCTCCGACCGGCTGGTCCGCGAGACGCCCGGCGCCTGGAAGCCCGACCAGTACTCCAACCCGCAGAACCCGGAGTCGCACTACCTCTCCACCGGCCCCGAGTTGTGGGAACAGACCGACGGCCGGATCACCTGCTTCGTGGCCGGCGTCGGCACCGGCGGCACCATCTCCGGGACCGGGCGCTTCCTCAAGGAGGTCTCGGGCGGCGGCGTGCGGGTGGTCGGCGCGGACCCCGAGGGCTCGGTCTACTCCGGCGGCAGCGGCCGGCCGTACCTGGTCGAGGGGGTCGGTGAGGACTTCTGGCCGACCGCGTACGACGCGGCGGTGCCGGACGAGATCATCGCGGTGTCCGACCGGGACTCGTTCCTGATGACCCGTCGGCTCGCCCGCGAGGAGGGCCTGCTGGTCGGCGGCTCGTGCGGGATGGCCGTGGTCGCGGCGCTGCGCGCGGCCGAGCGGCTCGGGCCGGACGACGTGGTCGTGGTACTGCTCCCGGACTCCGGGCGCGGCTACCTGAGCAAGATCTTCAACGACGAGTGGATGGCCGACTACGGCTTCCTGGACGCGGACCCGAACGTCGCCACCGTGGCCGACATCCTGGCCCGCAAGCAGGGCGACCTGCCGGCGCTGGTACACGTGCACCCGGAGGAGACGGTCGGCGACTCGATCGCGATCCTGCGCGAGTTCGGGGTCAGCCAGATGCCGGTGGTCAAGCCGGGCGCCGGGCACCCGGACGTGATGGCGGCCGAGGTGGTCGGTTCGATCGCCGAGCGCGATCTGCTGGACGCGCTGGTGGCCGGCCGGGCGGCGGCGGGCGACCCGTTGGAGAAGTTCATGTCGGCGCCGATGCCGGTGATCGGGTCCGGTGAGCCGATCGCGCGGCTGGCCCGGGTGCTGGAGCAGGCCGACGCGGCGCTGGTACTGGTGCACGGCAAGCCGCAGGGTGTGGTGACCCGGCAGGACCTGCTCGGACACCTGGCGGGCTGAACCCGCGCCGCGCGCGTTTTGCCGCTTCGCCACCGGAGCGGGGTCGTCATCGGATCGGTCCACGCCGGACACGCCCGCGTAGTCGATGCGTAACACCGCCTCGACACCGTGGGGTTCGGCGGGGACGGACCACGAGGGGACCGCTCCGGTGACGAAGGGCGGCAGGACATGCGGGATACGACGGTGGGCGGGACGCGGGGTCGGGCCCGGCTGACCATGGTGCGCGGGGCGGACGCGGGGGTCTGGCCCGCGCATGTGTGGGTACGGCCGGCCCGGGCCGAGGACGCCGCCGAGGTGCGGGCGATGCACGAGCGCTGCTCGCCGGAGACCCGGCGACTGCGCTACTTCACCTCGGCGCCGCGATTGCCGGAGAGCGCGCTGGGCCGGCTGCTCGTCCCGGAGCACGGGGTGAGTCTGGTGGCGGTCGGCCCGGACGGTGCCATCGGCGCGCTGGCCACACTTGTTTTCAACCGGGTGAAAGAGGGCCACCCGGCCCGGGAGCGGGTCGGCGAGGTGGCGCTGTTGGTCGAGGACGGCTGGCAGCGGCACGGCCTGGGCAGCACGCTGTTGCGTTCGCTGGTCGAGCACGCGGCGGGACGCGGGGCGACCGGGGTGCGGGCGCACGTACTGCCGTGGAATCGGGCGATGCTCGGCCTGTTCGACCGGGCCGGGTTGGCCGCGCGGCGCGGGTACGAGGACGGCGTGGTGCTGGTGGAGGCGGAGCTGCCGGCGGAGGTGTCGGCGGCGGGGCACTGCGCTTGATGATCGGGCGGGTCCGGTGTCGCTCGGGCGAGTCCGGCAAGGTTGCCTCTGAGGCAAGTTAATTGCCTTGGTGGTCAGTGCGTGCCTAGCCTCGAGACATGGTCGCTTCCCCAAGCTACGACACCGATGGACTGGAACCGGCAGCAGAGCCGGTACCGACCGGGCTCGGTGAACGATTGCGCGCGGCCCGGAAGGCCAACGGGTTCAAGCTGGACGAGGCCGCGCAGCTGACCAGGCTGTCCGTCGCCTATCTCTCCCGGCTCGAACGTGAGCACCGGCAGCCGTCGCTGCCCGCGCTGCTCACCCTGGCCCGGGTCTACAACACCACCGTCTCCGAACTGCTCGGCGAGGACGCCGCGGTGGCCGAGCCGGTGGTCCGGGCCCGGGCGGCGGAGCCGGTCGAGGCGCACGGGTGGACGTACTGGCGCGTGGGCAGCCCGCGCCGCGGCATGCAGGCGCTGCGGGTTCGGGTGCCGGCCGGGCGGGCGGACGGGCCCGGGCGGGTGCATCCGGGCGAGGAGTGGCTGTACGTACTGAGTGGGCAGTTGCGGCTGACCTTGGACGGGGCCACCCATCTGCTCGCGCCGGGTGATGTCGCGCACTTCGATTCGGGGCTCGCGCATCGGATGGAATCGGCCGACGCGTATCTGCCCGTCGAGTTCCTGATGGTCCATGCGGCGCCCGCGCTGGTCGCGTTCTCGCCGTGCCTTCCCGCGCATGTCTGAGGAGTTCGCCATGATCGAGAGCGAGAAGAGCCGGGCGACCGGGATGTGGATCCGGATCGCCATCTACATCCTCGGATTCTCCGTGGTGTTCGGGGCGTTGATGTTCACCGCGGTGACGTACGGGCACCGCTGAGGGTGCGGCCGGGCGGGCGTCCGGGGGTGCGGGTGGGTGCGCGGCGCGTCTGCGTGCGGGCGGTCGGGCGTGGGCCCGTAGGCTCGCGCCCATGGACAACGCGACTTCCTCCGCCTCCGATTCCGCGACCCGTTACATCCGGCTCAATCTTGAAATCGTGCTCGAGGTCACCGACGCCGACGCGCTGCGGGCCGCCGCGCTGGACAGCGTCAAGGCGGACGAGGAGCTGTCGCCCGGGGACCGGGCCGACGCGACCGCCGCGATCGAGAGCGACCTGGCCGAGTCGGTGTCGTACCTGATCGACCCGTTCAGCCTGGTCGAGGACATCGCCGGCACCGAACTGAGCGAGGCCGGCTGGCAGTCCGAGGGTGCGGAGTATCTGCCCGAGGATGATGACGAGGACGAGGCCGGCACGGGCGCCGGCTCCGGCGTCTGAGGTTTTTCGACACCCGTTTTCTTTTTCCCGCGCCCCGTGAAGCGAATTCCGCTTCACGGGGCGCCGACGGTTTCGGGGGCGGGCCGGTGCTGGGTCGGTTGCTCCGGGGTGCGCCGGTGCGTGCCGTGGGCGTACGGCGCAAGCACTTGCCCTCGTAGGGGTGAATCGGCGACCAACCCCATGGTGGGGCGTTGCCCATCGGTGTGGGCTTCGTTGTCCCACGTGCCGCATCCGTTCGTGCGGCACTGTGACATGGAGGAAGTTATGAACACGGTCAAGAAGGCGGTCGTCATCACCGCCGCCGCCGGTGGCATTCTCGCCGCGGGCATGGGTGCCGCCAACGCCAGCTCCGAGGCGGGCGGCGCGGCCGTCGGGTCGCCGGGTGTGGTGTCGGGCAACAACATCCAGATTCCGGTGCACGTTCCGGTGAACCTGTGTGGCAACAGCATCGACGTGGTCGGCCTGATCAACCCGACGTTCGGGAACGTCTGCATCAACGGCGGCTGACGTCGGTCACACCTGCGGTGGGCGCCGTACGGGGCATCCGGCCCCGGGACGGCGCCCTTGCGTTTTGGCCTCACGCGCGGGCCGGGCCACTTGGCCTCATGCGCGGGCCAGGCTAGTTGGCCTCATGCGCCGGGCCGGGCTACTTGGCCTCAAACGCCGGCCGGGCTGGTCGCCTCAAGCGCCGGCGGGGCTATTTGGCCTCAAACGCCGGCCGGGCTGGGTGTGTGTGCGGCTGACTTTGGGTGTTGGTTGCGTCGGGTTGGCCTCAAGCGCCGGCCGGGCTGAGTGGCCTCAAACGCCGGCCGGGCTGAATTGGTGCCGGTTGGCTGATGGTGCGCCGGTCGGGCTGAATAGCCCGGCCGGCGTTTGAGGCCAGAGAGCCGGGCCGGCGGGTGAGGCCAAAGAGCCTGGCCGGCGTTTGAGGCCAAGTAGCCTCGCCGGCGCTTGAGGCGACCAGCCCGGCCGGCGCCTGAGGCCAAGTAGCCCGGCCGGCGCGTGAGGCCAAAAAAGGCTCGGCCCGCCGCTCAGGCGTGTGTGCCGCCGTCTATTCGCAACGACGTGCCCGTGACGAACTTGCCGTCGTCGGAGGCGAGTGCGGCGATCATGCCGGCGATGACGTCGGGGGAGGCCATGCCTTCGCCGATGATCGGCATCAGCTTCGCGAAGAGTTCCCAGTCGGCGTCTTCGGGGACCTGGTTGGGGGTGTCGTCGACGATGCCGCTGGAGATGCTGCCGGGGGCCACGTTGACCGCGCGCAGGCCCTGGCGGCTGTACTCGAGGGCGATGGCGTGGGTGAACGCGTCGATCGCGCCCTTGCTCGCGGCGTAGGCCGCCATGTACGGGTGGGCGAAACTGGCCGAGGTCGAGCTGAAGTTGATGATCACGCCGTTGCCGGTCTCCAGGAGCGGGGGCAGCGCGGCGCGGGTCATCAGGAACGTGCCCGTCAGGTTGACGGTGATGATCCGGTTCCACGTTTCGAGCGGGAAGGTGTGGGTGTGGCCGGCTCGTAGGATGCCGGCCGCGTTGACCAACACGTCCAGGCCGCCCAGGCGTTCGATGATATCGGCCACGCCGGCGCCGACCGCCGCCTCGTCGGAGACGTCGAGCACCGCCGTGCTCAGCCGCGCGTCCAGGCCCTGCTCCGCCGCCATCGCGCGGGTCTTGTCCAGCCCGTCGGCGTTGACGTCCGCCGCGTGTACCGTGCCCGCCTCGCGCAGCAGCCGCAGCACCGTGGCCTGGCCGATGCCCGAGCCGCCACCGGTGACGATGATGCGCCGATCCTGGAACCGCTCCACAGTGTTTCTCCTTGGACGGGGTGGGGTGTGGGGTTATGGGGTGTGGGTGTGCGGGTCCCATCACAGGCGGGTTCGCGTTGCGGAGCAAGGCTACTGAACGGTTGGCCGGACGTGAAATGAAACATGTTCCAGTTGGTTGCCGGAGCCGATCGGATTAATTCATCCGGATTGCGTGAGGATTCGACCGGGAAGGGGTCACACCTCATGTGCGGGGAGCCCCCACCTCGCACGAACCGGCGAAAGACGAGGTTCCAGCCATGGCAGACACGCAGCGGCCCGAGCGACAGCCGACCGGTTCCGGACATCTCACGGAAGTGACCGCACTGGCCACCGACCGGGGGCGGACCTCGATCGCGGACGGTGTGGTGGCCAAGGTGGCCGGGCTCGCCGCACGCGAGATTCCCGGGGTGTACGCGCTCGGCAGCGGCGTCTCGCGGGCCTTCGCGGCGATGCGCAAGGCGGTCCCGGGTGGTCGCCCGGACGTGGGGCGCGGGGTCTCCGTCGAGGTCGGCGAGAAGCAGTGCGCGGTCGATCTGAGTCTGGTGGTCGAGTACGGCGCGCCGATTGCCGAGGTCGCGGCGGCGGTGCGCGAGCACGTGATCGAGGCGATCGAGCGGATGACCGGGCTCGAGGTGGTCGAGGTGGACATCTCCGTGGACGACATCCACATCGAGCAGGAGGACGACGACTCGTCCTCGCGCAATCTGGAGTGAGTACGCGGTGGGACGCGTGAGGGCGGGACCGATCGCACCGGTCCCGCCCTTTTCGCGTCGGGCCTCCCCTTTCGGGTGTGCCGGTCAGCGCCGCCGGGCGCCCACGGTCAGGCCCAGGGCACCGACCACGACCGCGACGATCGACGACACCAGGACCCACCACGCCATCGTGGTCAGCGAGTCGGTGAACACGTTGTAGACGGCCTCGATGCCGTCCCGGTTGATCGTGTTGCGGGTGGCCAGGTCGTCGGCGACCGGGCCGCTCGCGGCGTTGAGCAGGATCAACAGCAGGCCGCTGGTCAGGAACAGGCCGACACCGGTCATCACCAGCGCGCGGAAGCGGTTCACCGCCACGGCCAGGCCGACCACCAGGAGCGCGAGGGTCAGGATCGGCAACCACTGGCTCGCACCGTCCAGCTTGCGCAGGGCGTCGCGGTTGTGCGTCGCGTCCGAGCCGTGCGGGAGTTTGGCCAGGTCGATCGGTACGGACGTGGGCAGACCCGACTTGTTGACCGGGATCCCGACCTTCTTCAACTGGGCGACGATCGCGTCCAACGGGCTGGCCAGGTTGATCACGAGCTTGTCGCCGTCGGCGGTGACGTTCTTGCTGGTGCGGCCGAGCAGCGAGTTCAGCACCACGTCGTGTGCGGTGGAGATGCCGTCCTTCCAGACCACCTTGAACGAGGGCTTGTTCATCTCCTCGGTCACCGCGGTCTGCACCACGCCGCGCGGCACCTGGTTGCGGACCTGGTCCGGGAGTCGCCTGAGCACCTCGTCGGTCATCAACCGGGCGACCTCGCTGCGGATCGCCGGCTTGTCGATCAGCGCCACCGCGTTGTCCGTGAAGCCCTGGTCGGAGACCACGTCCGAGCGCAGCCAGAGCGCGGACAGCGCCGGAATCGACAGCAGCACGGCAAGCACCAGGCTCAGCCCCGCGACGGTGCCGCGCAGCGCGCCGAAGGCCGGCCCCGAGGGGCGGCGCGGCGGCGGGCCGTAGTCGCCACCGCCGCCCGGACCACCCGGCTGGTACGGGCTGCCCGGGGCGTAGGGCGGCGGAGCCGGGGTGGACGCATAGGGCGGGGGCGGGGGCGGGTAGCCGCCGCCCTGGCCGGGATACGAGCCCGGGGACGAGTGCATCGCGCTTCCTCCGTCGTCGGTGGTCGGACCGCCGTGACATCGGCCCGGCATTCGAGAATCTCACCCACGCGCCGCCGGCACTGCCGTACGCCCGGTGTTGTACCTGTTCGGTGACACCCGAGGGTGGCGCCGCTCGGGGGTGGTGGCACCCGGCCGGGTCGGTACGGGCGATCCGCGGACCCGGGCATAGCCTGCGTGGATGGACAGTGTGGACAACGCACCGCAAGCCGGCCGCCGGCGACCCCGGGTGGGCCATATCCAGTACCTGAACTGCCTGCCCATCTACTGGGGGCTGGCTCGGACGGGATCGCTGGTGGATCTGGATCTGACCAAGGACACGCCGGACAACCTCAACGACGCGCTGGTGCGCGGCGATCTCGACATCGCGCCGATCAGCGTGGTCGAGTACCTGCGGCACGCCGAGGACCTGGTCGTGCTCCCGGACATCGCGGTGGGCGCCGACGGGCCGGTGATGTCGGTGATGTTGATCAGCCAGGTGCCGATCGAGCAGCTCGACGGGGCGCGGGTCGCGCTCGGCTCGCAGAGTCGGACCGGGGTGCGGTTGGCCCGCCTGCTCCTGGAGGAGAAGTACGGCGTGCGGCCGAAGTTCTTCACCTCCGCGCCCGACCTGGGGCTGATGATGCAGGAGGCGGACGCCGCGGTGGTGATCGGCGACGTCGCGCTGCGTGCGACGCTCTACGACGCGCCGCGGCTCGGCCTGCTGGTCTACGACCTGGCGAAGGAGTGGAAGGACTGGACCGGGCTGCCGTTCGTATTCGCGGTGTGGGCCGCGCGGCGCGACTTCCTGGCCGCGCATCCGGCCGAGGTGCACGCGGTGCACCAGGCCTTCCTGGACTCGCGCGACCTGTGCATGCGCGAGGTGGACAAGGTGTGCGAGCACGTGGCCCGGTGGGAGGCGTTCGACGCGGCCACCCTGGAGCGCTACTACACCGAGGCGCTGGACTACTCGCTCGGCGCGCGACACCTGGCGGGGATGGCCGAGTTCGCCCGGCGTACGGCGCACGACACCGGCTATCGGGCCGACGTACGGGTGCGGCTGCTCGACGCGCCGTCGACCGCGTGAGCGCGCCGGATAGGCTCGTTCACCGGCATTTGTGCCACGCCCGCTCGCTCCACTCGTATTCGTTCCCTGCGGAGGCTTCCCCGTGATCAGCGATCTCCAGCCGGTCCTGGACCGGGCCGCCGACGGTGGGCGGATCACGCCCGACGAGGCGCTCGCCCTCTACGTCCACGCGCCGCTGCACGCGCTCGGCCGGGCCGCCGACGCGGCTCGACGCAAGCGCTACGCGGACACCGTCGACATCGCGACGTACATCATCGAGCGCAACATCAACTACACGAACGTGTGCGTCACCGCGTGCAAGTTCTGCGCCTTCTACGCTCCGCCCAAGAGCGAGAAGGGCTGGGTCCGGGAGATCGACGACATCCTGCGCCGGTGCGCGGAGACGGTCGAACTCGGCGGTACGCAGATCATGTTCCAGGGCGGGCACCACCCGGACTTCGGCGTCGAGTACTACGAGCGTTCGTTCGCCGCGATCAAGGCCGAGTTCCCGCAGCTGGTGATCCATTCGCTCGGCGCGTCCGAGGTCGCGCACATGGCCAAGGTCTCCGGGGTGGGCATCGAGGAGGCCATCGCGCGGATCCACGCGGCGGGCCTGGACTCGTTCGCGGGGGCCGGCGCCGAGCTGCTGCCCGAGCGTCCGCGCAAGGCGATCGCGCCGCTGAAGGAGTCGGGCGAGCGCTGGCTGGAGATCATGGAGACCGCGCACGGCCTCGGCGTGGAGTCCACCTCGACGATGCTGATGGGCACCGGCGAGACCAACGCCGAGCGGATCGAGCACCTGCGGATGATCCGCGACGTGCAGGACCGCACCGGCGGCTTCCGGGCCTTCATCCCGTACACCTACCAGCCGGAGAACAACCACCTGAAGGGGCAGACCCAGGCCACGCTGCTGGAATACCTGCGGCTGATCGCGGTGGCCCGACTGTTCCTGCACAACGTCGCGCACATCCAGGGCTCGTGGCTGACCACGGGCAAGGAGGCCGGCCAGCTCACCCTGCACTACGGCGCGGACGACCTGGGTTCGGTGATGCTGGAGGAGAACGTGGTCTCCTCGGCGGGCGCCAAACACCGCTCGAACCGGATGGAACTGCTGCATCTGATCCGCGCCGCCGGCCGCATCCCCGCACAGCGCGACACCACCTATAACCACCTGGTGATCCACGACGACCCGGCGAACGACCCGGTCGACGACAAGGTGATCTCGCACTTCTCCTCCACCGCCCTCGAAGGCGGCACCGCCCGCAAGCAACTCAAGGTCGTCGACGCGCGCTGAAACCGGCTTGGGATGATGGGCGTATGTCGTTGACCCTGCATGTTGCGCCCGTTGTCCTGCCCATGGCCGGTGTGGAGCCCATCCGCGACGGGGCCGTGCTCGTGGCAGACGGGCGGGTTGTCGCGGTGGGCTCTCGCCGGGAGTTGGCGTCGGCGGGGGCGCGGGAGCGGGTTTGGGGAGGGGTGCTCACCCCGGGCCTGGTGAATGCGCACGCGCATCTGCAGTACACGGACTTCGGGGATCTGGCGTTTTCCGGGCTGGCGTTTCCGGAGTGGATTCGGGTGCTGACCGCGCGGCGGGCGGACTTCTCCGAGGTGATGTGGCAGGAGAGTGCCCGGCGCGGGGTGCATCACATGTTGCGGTCGGGGACGACGGCGGCGGCCGATGTGGTCACCGATCCCTGCGTGTTGGTCCCGGTGGGGCGGTCGGGGCTGCGCGGGATCAGCTATGTCGAGGTGATCGCGGACGACGCGATGTGGGCGGGCGGGCGGCGCGCGGCCTTCCTGGACACGTTGGACGGGGCGAGCGGTGGGCGGGAGTTGGGAGTGTCCCCGCACACCCCGTTCACGGTCGGCACGGGCGTGTTCAAGGAGTGTGTGGCGATCGCGCGCGAGCGCGGGTTGCGACTGCACCCGCACCTGGCGGAGACCGCGCACGAGGCCGAGTTCGTCCGGCACGGCACCGGGCGGTTCGCCGAGGTGAGCCGGGCCATCGGGATGGCGCTCGAACTGCTCGACGGGGGCAGTGGCGGCGGCCCGGGGGCCTACCTGGACGGCTTCGACGGACTGGGGCCGGACGTCCACGTCGCGCACGGGGTGCATTTGGACGCCGGGGATCGGGCGTTGTTGCGCGAGCGGGGTACGGCGGTGGCGTTGTGCGTGCGCTCCAACACGATCCTGGCCGCGGGTGAGCCGCCGGTGGCCGACTATCTGAGCGAGGGCGCGCCGATCGCGCTCGGTACCGACTCGCTGGCCTCTTCCCCGTCGCTCGACCTGTGGGAGGAGGCGGCGGCGGTCCGGGAGCTGGCGGTGCGTCAGGGGTATCGGGCGGACGACCTGGACCGGCGTCTGGTCGAGGCGGTCACGGTCGGCGGCGCGGCGACGATGGGCGGCCTGGCCGGCGCGGGCACCCTGCGGCCGGGCGGGCTCGCCGACCTCGCGGTGTTCGACGTACCGACGGAGGGTGATCCGTACGCGGCACTGGTGGCGCACGGCGCGGGGTCGTGCGTGGCCACCGTGCTGGGCGGGCGGCTCGTGCATCGGCGCTGAGCGGGTGGGCGGCGGCGGTTCGCCGGTGGTTCGGCGGCGATCGCGGCGGCGGGCGGTGGCCGCACGGGCGCTCGTGGCGATACCGGCGGGTGGTGACCCGGGTGGGCACCGGTTCGTCGCGAAGCCGCGCGGGCCGCACGTCGTACCCGGCCCGTCGGTGCGCCGCGTGGCCCCACGGCACGGACGCGGGTCCGGGCACGAGATGATGGCCCGGTGACCCGAGCCTCCCTCGACAAGCAACCGCGTGAAGTCGCGTCGATGTTCGACGCGGTCGCGGCGCGCTACGACCTGACCAACACCGTGTTGTCCATGGGCCAGGACCGCTCCTGGCGCAAAGCGGTGGCCCGCGCCGTGGATGCCCGGCCGGGGGAGCGTGTGCTCGACCTGGCGGCCGGCACCGGTACCTCCTCGCTGCCGTTCCGGGACGCAGGTGCCCACGTGGTGCCGTGCGACTTCTCCGTCGGCATGCTGCGCGAGGGCAAGCGCAAGCACCCCGAACTGCCGTTCACCGCGGGCGACGCGACCCGGCTCCCGTTCAAGGACGCCACGTTCGACGCGGTGACCATCTCGTTCGGGCTGCGCAACGTCGAGGACACCGAGGGCGCGCTGCGCGAGATGTTGCGGGTGACCCGGCCGGGTGGGCGGCTGGTGGTGTGCGAGTTCAGCCGGCCCACCTGGCAGCCGTTCGAGACGGTCTACGTGGAATACCTGATGCGCGCCCTGCCGTCGGTGGCCACCGCGATCAGCAGCAACCCGGATGCCTACGTCTACCTGGCCGAGTCGATCCGCGCCTGGCCCGACCAGGCCGGTCTGGCCGCGCTGGTGCGCGCGGCCGGCTGGGCGCGGCCGGCCTGGCGCAACCTCACCGGCGGCGTGGTCGCGCTGCACCGGGGCTTCCGCCCGACCGGGTGACCGGTGACCCGGATGACCGGGTGACCACGGGCCGGGTCCCGACCCGCTCCTCATAGACTTGTCCGGCCGGAACCGTCCCGGTTTCGGCACTGCCGCAGAGACTTCCAGGGGAGTCGTCCGTGACCGACCCAGCGCCCGTGACAACCACCAAGCGCGCCGACTCGACGCATGAGGCCGACGTCATCGTGGTCGGGGCCGGCCCGGCCGGATCGACCACGGCGTATCACCTGGCCAAGTCCGGCGTGAGCGTGATCCTGCTGGAGAAGACCGCGTTCCCCCGGGAGAAGGTCTGCGGCGACGGGCTCACCCCGCGCGCCACCAAGCAGCTGATCGCGATGGGCGTGGACACCTCGGTCGAGGCCGGCTGGTTGCCCAACAAGGGCCTGCGCATCCTCGGCGGCGGCATGCGGCTGGAACTGGACTGGCCGGACCTGGCCAGCTACCCGGCGCACGGCCTGGTCCGCAAGCGGGCCGACTTCGACGAGATCCTGGCCCGCCAGGCCGTCTCCGCCGGCGCGAAGTTGTACGAGCGGGCCAACGTCACCGGCCCGATCCTGGACGACCGCACCGGCCGGATCGTCGGCGTCAACGCTCGGATGAACGGCTCGAAGGAGGAGACCGTCTTCCGTGCGCCGATCGTGGTGGCCGCGGATGGGAACTCCACTCGGCTGTCGTTGGCGATGGGCCTGCACCGGCGCGAGGACCGCCCGATGGGCGTCGCGGTGCGCACCTACTTCAAGTCCCCGCGCAGCGACGACGACTACCTGGAGTCGTGGCTGGAGCTGTGGGACCGGCGAGCGGGGCAGGAGAAGCTGCTGCCCGGCTACGGCTGGGTGTTCGGCATGGGCGACGGCACCTCCAACGTGGGCCTGGGCCTGCTGAACACCTCCGCCGCGTTCAAGGACATCGACTACCGCGACCTGCTCAAGGGCTGGGTCGCGGGGATGCCCGAGGAGTGGGGCTACACCGACGAGAACCAGGAGGGCCCGATCCGCGGCGCCGCCCTCCCGATGGGCTTCAACCGCCAACCGCACTACACCAAGGGCCTGTTGCTGGTCGGCGACGCGGGCGGGATGGTCAACCCGTTCAACGGCGAGGGCATCGCGTACGCGATGGAGTCCGGCGAGATCGCCGCCCAGGTGATCACCCAGGCGGTGGCCCGACTCACCCCCGAGGGCCGCGAGCGCGCGCTGCACGACTATCCGCGGATCCTCAAGCAGACCTACGGTGGCTACTACACGTTGGGTCGCGTGTTCGTGAAGCTGATCGGCGACCCGCGCGTGATGAACTTCGCGACCAAGCACGGCCTGCCCCACCCCATGCTGATGAGGTTCGTGCTGAAGATGCTGGCCAACCTGACCGACCCGCGCGGCGGGGACGCGATGGACCGGATCATCAACGGCATGGTCCGGATCGCACCTGCCGCGTAACGTGCGCCGGCCGCGTAACGCGCACCCGCCGCGTAACGTGCACCTGCCGTGTAACGTGCACCGACCGCGTGACCCTCGGCGGTGGTGGTGTGCTTGGCTCGGTCGCACACCACCACCGAATCCGGAGGACTACATCCATGCAAGACGCCCGCGACATGCGCGACTTCATCGCCGGCCTGCCCAAGTGCGAGCTGCATCTGCACATCGAGGGCACGCTGGAGCCCGAGCTGAAGTTCGCGCTGGCCGAGCGCAACGGGATCGAGCTGCCCTACGCCTCGGTCGAGGAGATGCGCGCCTCGTACCGGTTCGACAGTCTCGCGTCCTTTCTGACCGTCTACTACGAGGGCATGCAAGTCCTGGTGCACGAGCCGGACTTCTACGACCTGACGATGGCCTACCTGCGCAAGGCCGCGGCCCAGAACGTGCGTTACGTGGAGATGTTCTTCGACCCGCAGGCGCACACCGGCCGCGGAGTGCCGTTCGACGTGGTCGTGCGCGGGCTCACCCGGGCGATCGGGGACGCCCGGCGCGAACTGGGCATCCGGGCCCAGTTGATCATGTGCTTCCTGCGCGACTTCCAGGCCGAGTACGCGATGGCCACCCTCGTGCAGTCGCTGGCGTACCGCGAGTGGATCGTGGGGATCGGCCTCGACTCGGACGAACGCGGCAACCCGCCGGCCAAGTTCGCCGCCGTGTACGCGCGGGCCCGGGCCGAGGGCTACCGGCTCACCATGCACTGCGACGTCGACCAGGAGAACAGCGTCGAGCACATCCGCCAGGCGATCGAGGACATCGGCGTGGACCGGATCGACCACGGCTCCAACGCACTGGAGGACCCGAAACTGGTCGCGGCGATCAAGGAGCGCGGCCTCGGGCTGACGGTGTGCCCGGTGTCCAACTCCTTCGTGGTGGACGGGATCAAGGAGCGGGAGATCCGGCAACTCCTCGACGAGGGCGTCCTGGTCACCATCAACTCGGACGACCCGGCCTACATGGACGCCTACGTCCTGGAGAACCTGGAGCGCACCCAGGCCGTGCTCGGGCTGAGCAAGGCGGAGGTGGCCCGGTTCGAGTACAACGCGTTCGCGATCGCGTGGCTGCCGGAGGACGTGAAGGATGGGTACGTCGCCGAGCTGGATGCGTGGGTGGCGGCGGCGGGGTGAGTTGATTGCCGGGAACGGCCGGAACTCCCGTGTGCGGCAGGGGAGTTCCGGCCGTCGGGGTGGTGCTGTGCTGCTGTGCTGCTGTGGTGGTGCGGTGCCGCGGTGCTGTGGTGCTGCGGAGGTGCTCAGGGCAGCGGCGGGACCCATGTGTTCGGGGCCGCGCAGTCACCGAAGGTCATCGACGTGAACATCTTCTCCAGCGTCGATTGGGGCACCACCTTGGTGTCGGCGACGGAGATCACCACCTCGCAACCCTTCACCTTGGCGACCAGGACCGCGCCGCCGTCGGGCACCATCAGGCCGGCGTCGGCCTTCGTGAAGTACCAGGTGTCCTGGCCGGCGAGCACCTTGGGCGGGCCGCTCTGCGCGATGGCGGCGAAGTGGCCGCTGTCGCGGGCCAAGAACTGGAGCCGCAGCGCGCCCGCTTCCGTCAGGCCGCCCAACTCGCTCCGCTTGATCACGGGTTGTGTGGCGGCGCTGAAGACCATTACGGAGTTCGCCTCGCCCGGCGGCCTGTGGGTGAACGAGCCGCCGAAGTCGAGCCGGAGGTTGTCCGGCACGAAGCCGAGCCGGTACGGAGTGGTCGGCGCGGTGGGCTTGAGCCGGACCGCCTCGGCCATGCGCTGCAGGTCGGCACGGTTGCCGGGGCCGAAGCCGAAGCCGAAGCTGGAGACGAGCACCCACGAGCCGGATGCCTCCTGCCAGGCGACCACGGGTTCCCGCTGGTCCAACGGTGTCTGGGACGGCGTGCCGTCGGGGGTGGGGAATCTCGGCCTGGGCGAGGCCGCTTTCGTGGCCGGATCGATCCGGTAGTCGGCGACGTAGCGGGCCGGATGCCCCTGCACGGTGATCGCCTCGCCGGCGTTCAGCGCGGACACGTCGACGTCGGCGGGCGCGTAGACGCCGACGACGCCGCCCGGGCCGAGCTCCGATCGGCCGTCCTCCGTGCGGATGGCCGCGAGTGTGGTGGTGCCGGAGAAGCCCTGCGTGAGGGCGAAGAAGCCGGAGTTGCGATCGACGTCGACGGTCAGGGCCGGCGGCTTGACGGCGGCGGCCGGGGTCTTGCCCGCGGCGGGGCCGGACGTGCTGTTCGGCCCGTCGTCGCCGAGCCGGGCCAGCGTGCCGGGGGCGACGGCACCCACGGTGAGTACGGCGGCCACGCCCACTCCGGCGACGACCAGGCGCCGCCGGCGGATCCGGCGGGCGCCGGTGTACGCGGCCTCGATCATGCCGTCGGCGGTGGGGGCGAGGTGCTCGTGGCGGGCGAGCGTGGCTTCGAGATCTCGAGTGTCGGTCATGCCGGGTCTCCCTGGGTCAGCGAGGGGATTCGGGTCGGGTGGGTGGGTTCGGTCGGGTCGGAGGGTCGGGTTGATTCGGGGGTTTTGGTCGAGTCCCGGGTCATCTCCACGCGCAGCGTCGCCAGGGCCCGGGACGCGTAGCCGCGGACGGTGCCGGGGCGGCAGTTCAGGGTTTCGGCGATCTCGTTGTCGGTGAGCCCCTCGTAGTAGCGCAGGACCAGGACGGCCCGTTGCCGGCGCGGCAGTTCGGTCAGCCGGTGCCACAGGTCCTCGCGCGCCCCCGGGTCGGCGGCGTGGTCCGGCACGCTAGGCGCGCCGCGTCCGTCCAGCGCCTCGTGGGTCAGCGCCACCGTGCGGATCGCCCGGCGCCTGCGCAGGGACAGGAATTCGTTGGTGACCATGGTCCGCACGTAGGCGTCCGGTCGGTCCATGGCGCCGATGCGTTTCCAGCGCACGAGAGCTTTGGTCAGCACGTCCTGGACGATGTCGCGGGCCAACTCCCGATCCCCGCACAGCAGCGCGGCATAGCGCAGCAGGCCGGGCAGGCGAGCCGCCGCGAAGTCCTCGAACCGCATGGTGTTCGTCTCCTTGCTCGAATGCCTCCGCCGGATGCCTCGATCGAAGGCCTCTGCCTCTTGAAACGCGGATGAGGGTCGATCCGCTGCGCAGTTGCCGTGAGTTGTGCGGAGCCCGAGGATCAACGCTTCGAGTACTACTGTGCATTGCGTGGTACCGTGCAACGCACAAGAGCTGGAGGCGTCATGGATCCCAGTCAGTTGCTCAAGGGTGTGCTGGACCTCGCGGTGCTGGCCGTACTGCGCGAGGAGGACGGCTACGGATACGACGTACTGCGCCGGTTGCGTAAGGCCGGCCTGGACGACGTCGGCGACGCGTCGGTCTACGGCACGCTGCGGCGGCTGTACAACGCCGGACTCCTCACCTCCTATGTGGTGGCGAGTGACGAAGGCCCGAACCGTAAGTACTACGCGCTGAACGAGCCCGGCCGGCAGCGGTTCCGGGAGTCCACCGACACGTGGAACTCGTTCGCCCGGACGATGTCGGAACTGGTGGGGGAGACCCGATGAAGGACACCGCACTGCACCCCGTCGCGGCGGACTACCGCGTCGAAGTCGCCCGCATCCTGGGTGATCTGCCCGTCGTCGAGGCGGAGGAGATCCTGGACGACGTCGAGGTGAACCTGACCGAGGTGGTCGGCGAACTCGGCGAGCTCGGCGCCGCGGTCACCTCGGAATCGTTGCGGGCCCGCCTTGGCACCCCGCACGAATACGCCGCCGAACTGCGCGCGGCGGCCGGGTATCCGACGCCGGCGCCGGCCGGTTCGGGTCGCCTGACGCGCTTCGGCAAGGTCGAACTTCTGCTTGTGGGACTGCTGTTGGCGATGGGCGCGACTTTTGTGACCGGCGTCGCGATGGGTTTGGAACAGGACGCGTCCGGGCGCTGGTGGGTCTTTCCGTGCCTGCTGGGCCTGGTGGTCGAGGCGGTGAACGCGCTGTGGCTGCGCGGCCGGGCGCCGGGTCTGCCCGAGGTGGCCGCGCTGTCGATCACCCGTCGTGCGAGGGCCCTCGGGGAGTCCTTGCGCACGGGTCGATGGGCCGAGCCGGTGCGGTTTCTGATCGGGTTGCAGAGCGCGTGGTGGGTGCTGCGGGCGCTGGTCGTGGGGATGTTCGTCTGGGTCCAGCGGGGCGGACTGTGGGAGCCGGTGGGGGCCGGGGCGGTGGCCCTGGTCGGCTCGTTGTGGTTGGCCTCGCGGTCGGCGCGGGATCGCCGACTGCTGTGGGCGGTGTTGCCGGTCAACGCGCTGGTGGTGGGGTTGGCGATCGGGATCGTCGGGTCCGGGCGGCTCGGGCCGTCCGGGCACGGCAACGGCCGGACCGCTCAGGAGAGTTACTCCATAACAAACTCGCCGGTGTACGTCGGCAGCGTCGACGGCCGGGCCGCCGACGGCGGTGGTCTGCTGGGGACGATGGACGGAAAGCGATTGGAGAACGTCTATCCGTTCGACGCACAGGGGCGTCCGCTCACCGGCGTGCTGCTCTTCGACCAGAACGGCAAGCAACTCGGACTGGCCGACGGCGACAACGACCGCGCATGCGGGCTCGGGCCCCAGCAGGAACGGTTGATCCCGAATCGGACCAAGCTGCCGTTCCCGCAGCCGCGCGTGGTGCTCTCCCCGAACGGGACGGCCTGCCGGGTCGAGGAGGGCGCGGCGCCGTTCACCATCGCGATCCCGCTCCAGCCGGGCCAGGCGCCGGGGACGAACCCGCCGGCGAGCGCGGCTCCGCCGGCAGGGGCACCGGCCGGCCAGGGGGTGCCGTCGACGGCACCGTCCGGGGCGGGTTCGGCCGCTCCGGTGAACCCGCCCGGGTCCGTGACGCCGGCGGACCCGAAGGCGGGCGGCCCGAAGGCGGGGGAGTCGGGTGGCGTGACGGGTGGGTCGGGCGGCGTGGCGGGTGGGTCGGGTGCGCCCGCCGCGCCTGGTGCGCCTGCTTCGTCCGGGAGTTGAGGTTCGGGGTGGATGGTGGGTGGAGCAGGTGGGCGCCGGGTCGATTCGCCTCGACCCGCTCCGTCTCGACCCGCTCCGTCTCGACTCGACTCGCCGATGACCGGGAAGAATCGGCCATTCCGATGGATCCGAAGGCGGTGGCGTCAGGCCGCCGCCGGCGGATCCATCGGGCTTGTGTCGTCCGGGAGTTGCCCCTCCGGGCCGGTGCACCGAGGAGTCGGCGGGTGCCGGCCGGAAAGCGTGGCTCGGGTGTGGGCGGCGGTCGGCCCCGGATACGAGTGCGGCCAGTGGCCGGCCAGTGCGCGGCGGGACGATGGCAAGGGCGTTGACCGGGCGGACGGTTGGCGTTCGATCCGGCGTGGGAGAACAACCCGACGGCTTCAGCCCCGGCCGCCGCACGGCCGCTTGTGACGCATCAGTAAGGTCTCTTATCCATGCTGACGTTTCGTGTTCTGGGAGCGCTCGAGGCGTGGGACGGGGACCGGCCGGCGGACCTTCGTGGCCCGCGCCATCGGGCCGTTCTCGCGCGGCTCGTCCTGGCGCGTGGGCACGTGGTACCGGTCGACCGGCTGATCGAGGACCTGTGGCGCGGTGAACAACCGCACCGGGCCCTCGGCTCGGTGCAGACGTTCGTGTCGCACCTGCGCCGTGCGCTCGAACCCGACCGCGCGCCGCGTACGCCCTCGACCGTATTGGTGACCGCGCCGCCGGGCTACGCGTTCCGGGTCGGTACCGACGAGGTCGACGCGTGGCGGTTCGAGGCCCTGGTACATCGGGCCGGCGGGCTGCTCGCGGCCGGCGCCGCCGAGGACGCGCTACGCGAGTTGACCTCGGCTCTCGACCTGTGGCGCGGGCCCGCGTACGCGCAGTTCGCCGACGAGCCGTGGGCCCGGCCCGAGGCCGCCCGACTGGAGGAGTTGCGGTTGGTCGCGGTGGAGCGGCGGGCCGAGGCGGGCCTGGCCATCGGGCAGGCGTCCGGGATCGTGCCGGGCCTGGAGGCGCACGCGGCGGCGCACCCGTTGCGGGAGGAGAGCTGGCGACTGCTGGCGCTGGCGCTGTACCGGTGTGCCCGACAGGGGGACGCGCTCGCGGTGCTGCGCCGGGTACGGACCGCGCTGCGCGAGGAGTTGGGGGTCGAGCCGGGCGCGCGGTTGCAGCGCCTGGAGGCGGACATCCTGGCGCACGCGACCGAGTTGGACGCACCGACGGCGCCGGTGTCGGGCGGGGCGACGGCCGGGGCCTCGGCGAGCGTGGTCGTGGCGCCGGCGCCGGGCGGGCCGGCCGCGGTGCAGGTTGTCGACGAGGCGACGGAGGACGGATTCGTGTCGCGGATGACCACGTTGATCGGCCGGGCCGAGGAGACCGCCACGCTGCTGGGCGCGGCGAAGCGGGCCGACGGACGGCTCGCGGTGGCGCTGGTCAGCGGTGATCCGGGCGAGGGCAAGACCGCGTTGACCGAGCATGTCCGGGAGTTGCTGGCCGCCGAGGGTTGGCGGGCGGCATGGGGGCGCTGCCCGGAGTCCGGTGGCGCGCCGGCCGGGTGGCCGTGGACCCAGATGTTGCGTACGCTCGCCGCGGTCAGTCCCCCGGACGAGGAGACCGCGCGGGTGCTGGCGCCGCTGTTGGCCGATTCGTACATCCCGGTCGGCGATCAGGCCGCGGCGAAGCTGATGTTGCATCAGGCGGTGGTGGGCTATCTGGCCCGGGCCACCGCCGAGACGCCGTGGCTGCTGGTCCTGGACGACGTGCACCGCGCGGACGAGGAGACGTTGGCCCTGCTGTGCCACCTGGCCACCGACCGGGATGCGGCCGGCCGGGTGCTGCTCGTGGTCACCTATCGGCACAACGAGGTGGGCGACCTGCTCGCCGACGCACTCGCCCGGCTCGCGCGTTGTGGCCCGGAACGCATCGAACTCACCGGCCTGGCCCCGGAAGCGGTGGCCGACCTGGTCCGCGGCGCGGTCTCGGCGGCGATCGACGAGGACACGGTCCGGGCGATCGTGGACCGGACGGCGGGCAACCCGTTCTACGTTCTGGAGACGGCTCGGGTACTGGCCGCCGAGGGGGCGCACGCGGCGGTGTCCGAGGTGCCGGTAGGGGTGCGGGACGTCATCCGGCGACACGTCGCGGGGCTGCCGAAGGCCGCGCAGGAGGTGCTCAAGCAGGCGTGCGTACTGGGCCGGGACATCGACGTCGACGTGCTGTTGGCGCAGAGTGGCACGGACGAGGACACGGTGTTGGACGCGGTCGAGTCGGCGCTGTTGACGGGGTTGTTGGTCGAGCCGGACGCGGGTCAGTTGCGGTTCACCCACGCGTTGGTTCGGGACACCCTGTACGAGGACCTCTCCCAGCTGCGCCGAGCCCGGATGCACGCGCGCACGGCCGAGGCGATCGAGGCGGTACGCCCGCGGGACGTCGCGGCGTTGGCCCACCACTACCTGGCCTCGGCCTCGCGGGCGACGGCGGCGAAGGCCACCCACTTCGCGCGACTGGCGGCGCTGGACGCGGAGATCCACTTCGCCTACCGCGAGGCGGCCGAACTGTGGCGCGGCGCGCTGGTGGCCTTCGAACGCTCGGGGGCGACGGACGAGGCGGTCCGACGGGAACTGACGGCGGGCGCGGAACGATCGTTGGCCCAGTCGGGGGACCACACGTAGGCACGGGGTGGGGGCGGCGGTCGCGTTGCTTGTTTGGTGCGTGGCGGTTGCTGACTTGGACGGCTTGGCTGGGTCGTGGTCGGGGGCGGTTGGCCGCTTGGCGTCGTGGGTTGGGCTGGTGGCGTGGTGGCCCTGGGTCCGTTCGGCGGGGCTGGCTCGTGGGGGTGGCCGCCGTCTCGTCGTTGCTCGTCCCCTCCGGGGCCGGGGTTTTTGCTTGGTGCTTCGCATCCGTTGTTGCCCGTCCACTACGT
>NZ_JBMHHY010000044.1:0-70914 GCF_049739465.1 Embleya sp. AB8 | reverse complement strand
GGCCACGGGCGCAGGGGGCCACCCCCGGAGACCGGGACCGCAACCCTGCGCCCCAAGCCCCGCAAACACCCCAGCCCGTCCGGCGCTTGAGGACAGGCAGGCCGCAGGCCGGCCACGGGCGCAGGGGGCCACCCCCGGAGACCGGGACCGCAACCCTGCGCCCCAAGCCCCGCAAACACCCCAGCCCGTCCGGCGCTTGAGGACAAGCGGGCCGCAGGTCGGCCACGGGCGCGGGGGGCTACCCCCGGGACCGGGCCGCAAGCACCGCGGCCAGGCGCCGGGAGGCGAATTCGGTGCCGTGCACGAACCGAAGCAGCGGCCCGAATGTGGTCGCCGCGGGCGGGCCGGTGACGTACAGGCCGGGCATGGTCGTCTCGAAGGACGCGGCCAGCGCAGGCAGTCCGCGCACCGTGGCGATGCGTCGACGCACGGCCGGGGCGAGGAAGTCGAGCGCGGCCAGGTCCACCCGGTAGCCGGTGGCGGCAAGCACGTGGTCGGCGTGTACCTCGCGCTGGTAGCCGGTCCGGTCCCGGAGCAACATCCGGGCCCGGCCGTCCGGTGCGCGCCGGGCCCGGGTGATCGTCTGCGCGTCCCGGACCGGGACCCGCCCGTCCAGCCGATCGCGCAACCACCACGCGGCCGACGGGCCGAGGATGCGCCGGGCCAGATCCGCCCGGACCCCGGAGGGCAGCAGGCGGAACGCGGCCGGCCCCCGGGCCGCGGCGGCGACCGTCCAACCGGCGCCCAGCGGCGAGTCCGGGGTGAGCCGGCGGGGCCGACCCGGCTCGGGCGGCGCCGCGAAGCGCACCCGATCGGCCCGGCCGAACACCCGCACCCGCGCGGCACCGCCCTCGTGCAACAACGCGGCGCTCTCCAGCGCCGATTGGCCCGAGCCGATCACCACGATGTCCCGATCCGCGCCGAGTTCGGCCAGGTCGGCGTGCTCGGCGGAGTGCGAGACCAGGTCGTCGCCGAGGTCTTCGAGCACGGCCGGGACGAAGCGGTGTGCGGCCAGTCCGGTGGCCAACACGACCGCGTCCGCCTCGACTTCCGGGCCGTCGTCGCGGCCGAGCACGAAGCCGTGCCCGGCCGGTTCGATGCCGGTGATCCGCACCCGCTCGACGTCCGGGACCAGTCGGTCGACGAACCACCGGCCGTAGTCCACGAAGGTGTCCCTGGGCACCGGCTGATCGCCCGTCAGCGGGCGTTCGCCCCGGGCCCGTTGGAAGGCGGCCAGGGTGTACCCCGGGCGCGGTGCGGCCAGCGAGGAGGCGACCGGTCGGGACTTGAGCAACATGCCGACCGGCATGTGGCGCCGCCAGCTCTCCATGGGTTCCCCGAACACCCGGGTGGTCACCCCGAGTTGACGTAGGTGGGCGGCGAGCGAGAGGCCGTAGGGGCCCGCTCCGACGATGGCGACGGTCATCACTGCGTCCTTCGGGTATTGAGCAGGGTGGGTATTCGACATGGATTGTTCGCTTATCCGGTGAAAGGTCCGCCCGCGCTGCTAGAAAGGTCCGGACGGGGAGGCGACGGCATGGATGTGCGACGAGTCGAGCTGGATCGATCGGTGCCGGCCCTGCTGTTCAAGGTCGGCCGCTATCCGCTGCACCAGGGGTCGGTCGGCGCGGTGCGCTCGCTCGGGCGCGCGGGCGTGCCGGTACACGCGGTGGTCGAGGACGCGTTCACCCCGACCGCCCGCTCCCGGCATCTGGCCCGACGGCACGTGTGGCCGACCACCGGCCTGGAGGACCCGGCGGCGCTGGTCGACCGACTGCTGCGGATCGGCCGCCGGTTGCCCGCCCGCGCGGTCCTGGTGCCCACCGACGACGAGGCGGCACTGCTGGCCGCCGGCGCCCGGGACCGGCTCGCGGAGTGTTTCCTGCTGCCCGAGATCGACCCGGAGTTGCCCGCCGGACTGGCCGGCAAACGTGGCCTCTACGAGCGCTGTCTGGCCCACGGGGTGCCCGCGCCGGACACCCGCTTCCCCGCCGATGCCGAGCAACTCGTGGCCTTCGCCGACGAGTTGGGCTACCCGGTGGTGGTGAAGAACCCGGCGCCCTGGGAGCGGCTGCGCACCCCCGTGGTCGCGGGCACCACCGTGGTCCCCGACCGCCGTTCGCTCGTCGCGCTGGTCGGGTCGCCGCGTGGAGTGTTGTTGCAGTCCTACGTACCACGCGAGTTCGCGCAGGACTGGATCGTGCACCTGTACGCCGCGCCGGACGGGCGCTGCGCACCGGTGTTCACCGGCCTCAAGCTGCGCTCCTGGCCGCCGCACGCGGGGGTGACCACATACGCCCGGGCGCTGGCCAATCCGGGGCTTGCCCGGTGCTCGGCCCGGTTGTGTCGGGCGATCGGCTATCGCGGACCGGCCGATCTGGACTGGCGGCTCGATCTGCGCGACGGGCGCTACAAACTGGTCGACTTCAACCCGCGGGTGGGCGCCCAGTTCCGGATGTTCGAGACCGACCGCGGGCTCGACGTGGTGCGCGCCCTGCATCTGGACCTGACCGGTCGGCCGATCCCGTCGGGCGTCCAGCGCGAGGGTCGGCGCTATATCGCGGAGCATCTCGACGTCGCGGCGTTCGTGGCCTACCGGGGTCGAACGGGGGCGCCCGGGCGGCCCGGTTTCCCGCCGGATCGGGGCGGTCTGGAGCCGGCCTGGCTGGCCCTGGACGATCCGCTGCCCGCCGCGGTGACCGCGGTTCGCGCGCTCGGCCTGGCGATCCGCCGGTGCGGGCGCTGAGGGGGTGGGGTGAGCGGGACGGGGATCTTCGGAACGGCCGGGCGGCGCCGGGTCGTTCGGCTGCCGGCGGCGGTGCTGGTGGCGGTACTGCTGGCGAGTTGTACATCCGGCCCACCGAACCGGCCCGGTCCGCCCGGCAGTTCGTCCGCCGGTCCGTCCGGTGGTGCCGCCGGCGGTGCCACCGGCGGGCCGAGTGCCGGGCCGCGGCCGCTGTTCGCCGAGGACTTCACCGGTTCGGGGCTCGACTCCGAGCGCTGGGTGACCTGCTACGACTGGAACGTGGACGGCTGCACCAACGCGGGCAATCACGAGCAGCAGTGGTACCGGCCCGAGCAGGTCCGGGTGCACGACGGGCAGGCGATCCTGACCGCGGTGCGCCGCCGCACGACCGGGGCGGACGGCACCGTCTACCCGTGGGCGTCGGGCATGTTGTCGACCGGGCGGCCGAGTTGGTCGGGTCGGCCGCGGTTCACCTTCACCTACGGCCGGGTCGAGGCCGAGTTGATGCTGCCGGGCGAGCCGAACTCGTTCCCGGCCTTCTGGCTGATGCCCGCCGCGCGCCGCACACCTCCCGAGTTGGACGTGATCGAGCTGATCGGCCGGGACCGATCGGCCCGGACCACGGCGCACTGGACCGAACCGAACGGCCGAGCGACCGCCACGTCCCGAGCCTCGCCCGCGCGCGACTGGTCCGCGCGGTTCCACCGGTTCACCCTCGACTGGACGCCGGATCGGGTGACCTGGGCGATCGACGGCGAGCAGGTGTTCGAGGTGACCGATCCGGCGCAGGTGCCACACGAGCCGATGGAGGTGCTGTTCACCCTCGCGATGGGCTACCCGGAGCCGGTCGCCGACGACGTGGCCGGCGCGGAGCTGCGGATCCGCGCGGTACGGGTCTGGCCGCCGCCACGCTGAACACGCGTCCGTCCCGGATGGACCGGCCATCGCCTCACCCGACCCGACCGGGCAGCGGATCGGGGTGCCCGTGCCGCTGCCCTGGATCGCGGTGTCCCCGCCAACGCGCCCGGGCCCGCCGCCAGGCCCGCCAGGCCGGGGTGGCCGGCCCGTCCCGAAACGGCGCGACCCGACCACCCGCGCCGGCCAGCCAGGTGTCCAGCCGGGCGACGTCGGTATCGGCGCGCACCATCAGCCGGGAGATCCGCCACGGATCGTCCTCGCGCGAGCTGTGCGCGTCGCGCACGGCCATCGCGGTGCGATATCCGGCGTGCCGCACGGCCGCCCGCACGGCGGCGTTGTTGTAACCGAACGGATAGGCGAACGAGCCGATCGGGCGCTCCAGTTCGCTCTCCAGGCGGTGCCGCGACCCGACGATCTCCCGGTGCATCGAGTCGATCGGGAGGGTGTCGAGTTCGCGGTGGGTACAGCCGTGCGCGCCGATGCTCAGGCCCGGCGCGTCGGCGATCTCGCGCAGCACCCGCCAGGTGAGCATCGCGGCGGGCGGCAGCGGCGGGCGGGCGGTGGGCGACATCGCGTCGGTGGTGACGTAGAGCGTGGCGGGCAGGTCACGTTCGACCAGTTGCGGCAGCGCGTACCGGGCGAAGTCGGCGTAGCCGTCGTCGAAGGTGATCAGCACGCTGTCCCGGGGCAGGTCGCGGCCGCCGTGCAGGGCCTCGGTGAACCGGTCCAGGTCCACCGGGACCCGCCCGCCGGCCAGCACCCGGTCCAGGTGCCGGCCGAACTCGGCCGGCCCGATCGTGAACGGCGCGAGCCACGACGGTGGATCGTCGTGTACCGAGTGGTAGAGCAGCACCGGTACCGCGGCCTCGGATCTCATTCGTGCTCCCTTCGGGACGCGGATGTGCCCGCGGCGGTGCGGATCAGCGTCGCGGTGGTGGTCAGGCCGGCGAGGGTGCCGAGCACGCGCGGGCCGGAGAAGGCGCCGGCGAGCAGGTATGCCTCGGCGGTCAGCGCGCCCAGCGCGGCGCTCCCGGCCACCGCGGTGACCGCCGTGGCCAGTCCGGAGCCGGTGTCCCCGGCGAGTGCGTAGCCGGGCCCGACGGCCAGGAAGGCGACCACGACGAGGACGCGCAGCGGGTGTCCGGCGGGCAGTTCGAGCGTGGCGAAGGCCGCCCAGCCGGCCGCGGCGGGCCACCCGGCGCGGATCGGGCCGGTCACCGCGGCGGCACCGATCGGGGTGCGGTCGGGCGGGGTGTCGCGGCGACTCCCGTGGTTGCGGGGTTGATCCGGTAGATCACCGCGTCCCGGTCGTGCCGCAGCAGGGTGAAGCGCGGGGCGGTGGAGAGCGCGCGGTCCAGCCGGTCGAGGGTGCCGGCCGGGAGCAGGCCGGTCTGTTCGCACTCGGCCCGCTGACCGGCCGTCAGGAACAGGTACCCGGTGGCGCCGCCGTACTCGTCGGCCAGTGCGCTCAGTCCGGCCACCGGATCGCGGACCACGCCGGCTCGCAGCTCGGGCGTCTCCATCGCGAACCAACGGTGTTGCTGCCGCTCGTAGTCGGCGTAGGCGCCGGGGAAGTTGTTGGTCGCCGCGACGATCAGATCGCCGGGCGCGGACACCGAGGCCAACCACCGCCGGGCGGCGATCTCGCCATCGGTGAAGTGGTTCTGCCGCTCCTTGCCGTAGTAGCCGAAGACGAACCCGGTGAGCAGCAGCGCGAACACCGCCGGGAGCAGCAGCGCGCGCGGGCGCGGTCCGCGCCGGTCGCCGAACAGCGGGGCGAGCCACGAGGCGATCAGGAACGCGACCGCGGGCAGCGCGAACAGGTAGACCCGGAAGATGATTTCGCCGCCGTACGCGCCGGCCGCGAGCAGCGGGAGCGGGGCCAGGGCCAGGAGGGTGGCGGGCGAGTGGCGCAGCCGCGGGGTGCGGATCAGCGCCGCGCCGGCGAGCAGGACCACACAGACCGTCAGCGCCCGGTCCACCCGGGCGACCAGCACCTGCCCCGGCTCGGCGCTGCCCAGATTCACCATGCCGGCGTGCGCGTTGGCCCGGAACTCGCCGAACTGGTCCCAGGACGCCCCGAATTGCTCGAACACGAAGGATCGGGCCACGGTCAGGTCCCAGCCGAGCACGGCTACCACGGTCAGCCCGAGCAGCGGCAGGGCCACCCGGCGGTACGCGCGCGTGCAGGCAAGGGCGGCGGCCGCGACGGCGAGCATCAGCGGGGTGAGCTGATGTACCGTCACCACCGCGAGGACCAGCGGCGCGCACCGGGCCAGGGTGGCGAGCGGGCGGCGGTCGCGGTCCAGGACCAGCGCCAGGATCGTCACGTACAGCACGAATGCGAAGGTCTGCGGCGCGAAGTAGTCCTGGCCGACCCACGCGGTGCCGAAGTAGATCCACACCGCCGCCCAGGCGATCCGCCGGTTGCGGGTGAGGGTGCGATACAGCAGCAACAACGGCCCGATCAGCAGCAGGTCGAAGGCGAGCGGCGACCAGGTGGCGATGGTCTGCGCGTCGTGCGCGCCGACCGCCCGAACGACGCCGGCCGCCGCCGCGAAGAATCCGGGCCACTCGTGATACGGCGTCAATTCGCCCGCGTGCGGGAGGGTTCGGCCGGTGCGCAGGAACTGGTCGACCACCTCGACGTGTTTCCATGCCCACGCGTAGCGCAGGTGTTCGTACAGCACGGCGGGGGTGGCGTGCAGCATGGTCACCAACGCGCCGGTGTACAGCGCGTATCGCGGCGCCCGGGTGGCCCGGTCGAGCAGGCCGGCCGCGAACCCGGCGGTGAGCAGGCCCAGTGCGCACCAGAACGGCACGGGCAGCACGTCGAGCAGCCCGAGTCCGCCCATCCGGTCCACCGCGACCGGCAGCCGAACCGCCAGGATCCACAACACCATCGCGATCGGCAGCGCGAGCACCCCGAAGGCGCGGAACGCGAGCGCCGCCGGGGTCGGCGGCGGATCCTGCCCCAGGCCGCGCAACCGGCCCGCCGCGTAGCCGAGCGCGGTGGTCAGGACACCCAGGACCAGGGCCGGGATGGTCGCCTTGGGCGGTCCCGGATCCGGGGCGAACGGCCGGACCAGGGCGCGTGGGATGGTCGAGGCGAGGTAGGCACGCTCCGCCGCCAGCGCCCGATCGGTGCCCGCGTGCCGGCCGACCGCCGCCTTGGACAACCCCTCGGCCCAGCAGCGGGCCCGAAAGTAGCGCCAGGTGCAGCGCGCGGCGGGCACCCGGTGGCGGACCACGGCGGCCGGTTCGTAGCCCAGCCGGCCGCCGCGATGGCGGGCCGCGGCGCGGATGCACAGCTCGGTCTCCTCGCCGCCCAGCGGCCGGGTGCCGATCCGGCCCAGGTCGGTCCGGAAGCCGCCGATGCCGAGCAGCACGCGGCGCCGGAAGGACATGTTGGCGCCGATCAGGTTGCGTACCGGCGCGGCGTGTTCGGGCATGCCCCGGTAGGTGCAGCCGACCACCCAGTCGAACTCGGCCGGGAACCAGGTGGGTCGCCCGGTGTCCCAGTTCGGCCGGATCCGGCCGCCGACGCCGAGCACATTCGGGTCGGCGTAGCCGTCGAGCAGGCGCATGGTCCAGTCGGGTTCGGCCACCGCGTCGTCGTCGAGGAAGGCGACGATGTCGCCACGCGCCCCCTCGACGCCGGTGTTGCGCGCTCCGGACAGGCCGCGTCGGCCGCGATTGCGCAGCACGGTGACGTCGGGGAAGGCGCGGGCCGCGCGGGCGGCGAGTTCGTGGCAGTGGTCGGCGACCAGGATGGTCTGGGCGGGCGGTTCGTCCTGGGCGCGGATCGAGGCGAGGGCGGCGGTCAGATCGTCCCAGCGGTCCATCGTGTACGCGCAGACGATCACGGTGAGGGTGGGCCTGGGCCGGGTGTGGTGGGCGGGTGGTACGGCGCGGCGGGCGCGCGCGCCGGCCCGCTTCGCCGCCGCCTCCTCGGCCCGGATGGCGACCCAGGCCAGGCGCCGGGTGCGCGGTGGGGTCTCCGTCATGCGGGGCTCCTCCCGGGGGTGGTGGGCAACCAGCTCCGGCGGGCGGCGAGGAGGGCAAGCGCAGTGGCGGTCTGCGCGCCGAGCCAGGCGACGCCGGCGCCGAGCACGCCGAGCAGGGGCAGCAGGGCGACGGTCAGGCCGAGCACGGCGGCGGCCAGGCCGGCCTGGATGGCGACCACGACGCGCATCCGGCCCAGGACGCGACAGGCGCTGATCGCGGTGGCGACCACGAGGTGCGGAAGGGCGGACAGGGCCAGGAGTTGCAGGAGCGTGGACCCGTTGCGCGCGTAGCCGGGTCCGAAGACACGCAGGACGAGTGGCGCGCCGGCGACGAGAGCGGTGATCGCGAGTGCGAGCAGTGCTCCGGTATGCCGGAGCACCCGCCTGCACCCGGCGCCGAGCCCGGCGGTCCCGCCGGCCGCCTCGACCAGCAGGGACGCGCCCATGTTGAGCCCGACCAGGTAGAGCGTGTTCGCGACCACCCAGGCCAGCGAGAAGTAGGCACTCTCCCGGGCCCCGGCCTGCTCCAGCACGATGATCGGCGGCAGCGTGGTCGCGGCGAGCCAGCACAGGGTGCCCAGGTAGTCGGCGCCGGCGTAGCGAACGACCGCGCGGCCGGGGCGAAAGCGGGTGGCGAATCCCGCGCGGATGGGTGCCTCGGCCGCGGCCACCGCCTCGGCCCGATCGTGCTCGGGCAGCAGGCGCGCGAACAGCCGGGCGTCGACCGTGATCAGGGTCGCCACCAGCGCCAGGGTCCAGGACAGCAGGATGCCCAGCGTCGGGAGCGGCGCGGCCAGTGCCGCGACGAAGGCGATCTTGGCGATGGCGAAGCCGCTGTTCTTGCCCACCACCAGGCCCGGTCGGCGCAGTCCGGTGAGCGCGCCGTCCTGGAGGGCGAACAGCGCGTAGGCCACGGTCGTCGCCACGAAGCAGCCGCCGGCCGCCGGCGCGCGCAGAAATCCCAGGCCGGGTGCGCACAGCGGGATCAGCGCGAGGAAGCCGAGTACGGCCACCAGCGTCGCGCCGCACGCGGCGGCGTACGCGGTCTGGATCAGTCCGCGCCGGTCCGCGCCCGGTTGCGGCAGGAAGCGGACGAGCACGTTGGCCAGGCCGAGTTGGCCCAGCCCGGACAACAACATCATCGCGGACACCGCGGCGTAGGTACGGCCCACCGTCGCGTCCCCGTACCAGCGCGTCGCCAACGCCCAGTAGCCCGCGCCGAACGCCGAGGTCATCAGCGAACCCACGGTCAACACATGGCCGTTGCGCAGCAGCGGATCCACCCGGAGCCGGACCGGCCGGCAGACCTGGGCCTGCGTCACCGCCCGGGCCCCGCTTGATCGCCGGGCCACGCCCGGTCCGGGGCCTGCGCACCGTCCCCGGCCCGCGTTCGTCCCCCGGGCTCCTCCTTCCACGGCGCGCACACCCCCCGCATCCGCATCCGTGAGCGCACGTAGGCCGGCGGTCCTGCGGCCAGCGCGCGGCGTTCGAGGCCGATGAGCGAGGCGGGCCAGGGGACTTCGGGTCGCCCGGGGGCGCGGGTGCGGGCCAGCGCGTACCGGATCCCGCCGGGCAACCGCCGGGCCAGCGCGCCGAGCATGCGCGGCTCGCGCAGTACGGCGGCGGTCAGGTAGGCGCCGAGTCCGGTGCCGTGGCCGCGGACCTGGCGCACCACCGCGGCCGGATCGGCCCGGTGGCGGTGCCAGATCAGCGCGCCCGGTTCGTAGCCGATCCGGTGCCCGCGCACGATGGTCCGGAAGAACGCGAGCAGATCGTCCCCGCCGCGCGCGGGTGTCCCGACCCCGGTCGCCGGGTCGAAGCCGCCCAACTCGCGCAGTACGTCGGCCCGAAAGGCCATGTTGGCGCCCGAGCCGAACCGGCCGGCAGTGAACGGGAACAGCGGGTCGGCCGCCGGCGGCACCCGGCCGTCGTACAGGACCGGTGCGAATCCCTTGGCGTAGCCCCCGTGGTGATGCAGCATCAGCTGTGCGGGGGTGCGCAGTTCGGCGGGCAGGATCAGCCCGGTGACGCAGCCGGGCCGGCTCGGCTTGGCGAACCCGGCGACCAGGGCGGCGACCCAGCCCGGGTCGGCGAGTACGTCGTCGTCGGTGAACGCGAGCAGTTCGCCGGTCGCGGCGGCGATGCCCCGGTTGTGCGCGACGGCCAGGCCCGCACGCGGTTCGCACACATAGCGCACCAGGCCCGCGCAGCCGCCCCGGACCACGCTCGCGGTGCGGCTGGTGGTGGGCGCGTTGTCCACCACGATCAGTTCGAGGTCGGGGTAGGTCTGCCAGACCAGCGTCCGCAGGCACGCGGCGAGTTGCTCGGGCCGCTCCCGGGTGGCCACGATCACGCTGACTCGCGGGCCGGCGGCGGGGTATCGCGGTGGTTCGGGGGCGGCGGCGGGCGTGCCGAAGCGGGCGAGGGCGCGGGCGACCAGTTCGTCCGGGTCGGCGGTGGGCAGTTCGAGGTCGAGCAGGCCAACGGGGGTGCCCGCGTGCCGGACCAGGGCGAGGACGGCGCCGGCCGGACAGTCGGCCGGTTCGCCGTCGGGCGTGCTCAGCCTGGGCACGGCGCCGGCGGCCAGGTCGACGACCAGCACGCGCACGGGCTCGTGGGGACCGCTGGACGACTCGGCCGCCGCCGTCTTCGTCCCCGACCCCGGCCCCGACCCCGGCCCCGCCCTCGGCCCCGCCTTCGTCCCCGCCTTCGTCCCCGGCTCGGCCGGGCGCTGCCTGGGGATCCGCGGCATCGGGGTCGGTTCGCGGTCGCGGCGCGGCGTCAAGCGTCCTCCCCAGGGCGCCGGACCGAACGCGCGCCGCCGTGCTCGCGCAGCACGGTCCGCAGCACCCGGTGCCCGTCGCGCAGCGCGTTGAGATTGGATCGGCCGCTGCGGCGCGGGAGTTCGAAGCTGGGCACCTCGGCGATCCGCAGTCCCGCGCGCAGCGCCCGGACGATCATCTCGGCCTCGATCTCGAAGCCGGTCGAGCGCAGGTCCAGGTGTTCCAGGAAGCACCGGCGGAACGCGCAGAAGCCGTAGCACAGATCGGTGAGCCGATAGCCGTAGAGCCGGCTGACCAGCACCATCAGCGCGTGGTTCCCGAGGCTGCGCACGGCGGTCAGGTCGAGCGATCCGCCGCCGCCGACGAAGCGGGAGCCCTTGACGAAGTCGTAGCCGTTGGTCAGGAAGTGCACGTAGTGCGGGATCTCCTGGGGCGACATGCTGCCGTCGGCGTCGATGGTGATGATGATGTCGCCGGTCGCGTGCCGGAACCCGGTCCGCAGCGCGCTGCCCTTGCCCTGGCCGGACTGCCGGATGACCCGCGCGCCGGGCAGGTAGCGGCGGGTGATCAGCGACGTGGCGTCGGTGGAGTCCCCATCGATCAGCAGGACTTCGTCGACGCCATCGGGTATCTGCTGGAGCACCCAGGGCAGGTTGCGGGCCTCGTTGCGGGCGGGGACGACCAGGGTGACCCGATCGCGGGGCACCGGGTCCGGGTCTGACAGTGCCGACCCGGTGCGCAGCGGTCCGCCGCCGGGCAGTTCGGCGATGCGGGCCAATGGGCGTTTCGCGTGTGCCGCGTGCGTCGTGTCGTGCATGATCGGCCCCCTCCCGTCTGCCGTGCGCCCCGGGGGACGCACGGCATCGGGCCGGCGAAACCGGCCCGAGATCGGTGACACCGGGTGTCGACGGAACGACACCTGGTCATCGCTGATCGTGGTTGGGTGGCGAAAGCAGGGTCAATCGGACCGAAGATGCTTTGCCAAGACGTTACGGTTGGGCGTTTCTACCGTCGAATACCAGTTCGGCGACTTTTTACGGGTATGCCGAGAGCCGCCGTTCGATCAGCAGTCGCAGCACCCACAACACTCCCCGCACTCACAGCAGGTGCCGCAGCCGTCACAGCCGTCACAGCAGTCCCCGCACTCGCACTTGCGGCAACACCCCTGCCGTTGGCGGCCGGTGCACGGGTCCTCGAACGTCTCCCGGCAGCACCACTGGCAGGTGCAGCACAGTCCGGCCCACATCGCACACGCGACGAGCGGGTTGTGCCCGCGCGGCGGCGGTGGTGGTGGGGTCGGGCCGCCGGGCGGGCCCCACGGGTTGTTCGGGTCGTAGGGGCTGCCGGGCGGCTGCTGGTAGGGCGGTTGCTGGTAAGGCGGTTGCTGGGTCGGCGGCTGTTGGTACGGCGGTTGCTGATTCGGCCAGGACCCCGCCGGCCGTGCGGCGAGCCGGGGTTCGGACCGCTCGCCGTGCTTGGCGCAGCCCGTACCGTGTTTCCCGCCCGCCGAGCAGGACGGCGACTCGACCGGGAAGCCCGCGTGCCGGAACGACCGGTCGATCGCCTCCTCCACCTCGTGGACGAGCAACCGGTGGGCGAGCGCGCCATTGACGAACTCCACCTCGGCCAGCGCGAGTCGGATCCCGGTCGCGGCATCGCGGCACAGCCGGTACGCCTCGTCCGGTCCGGTCCGGGTGGCCGACAGCGGATTCCAGGCGCCCGCCGCCCGGTCCGCGTGGATGTCCTCGACCGCGTCCAACAGGTGGGCCAGCCGCCCGAACAGCCGACCCGCCTCGGCCAACGACTCGGCGTTGTCCGGACGTTCGGCCAACACCGCGGTGTGCGCGAACGCCGCACCGGTCGCCGTCTCGGTCGGCTCGGTCACGGTCAGTACCGAAACCCCCGGCCCGGCCAGCGCCTCGACCTCGACCTGCCGATCCACCGCGTCGACCAGCACGGCGGTGTCGAAGCCGACGTCCAGGGCCGCGCCGGCGCCCTGCCGCGCCCAACGATCGGCCACCCGACGGGCACCGCCCGCCACCGCGCGCCGCCGGTACACACCGTCCCCGTCGTCGATGTGGTCGCGCATCTTCGCCGACGCGAGCACCAGCGACACCGCGCCCGCGAGCCGCGCGCCCTCCCCCATCGCCACCTCCGCGCGCCGCATCGCGCGCAGCGGACAGGGGCCGGCCTTGCGCCGCCCGTCCGCGGTCGGTCGGGCGGACTGCGCCTCGACCAGTACCGAGACGATCAATCCGTCGTAATTGGTGGCGACGCGAGCCGCCTGTCCGTGGTCGTCACGCAGCGCGAGACACATGCCGCACAGGTGCGCCATCCACTCGCTCTGCAGTTTCTCCGAAAGTCGGTGCCGGCACGGCCGGATGATCCCGAACAACCCTCGCCCCATTCACTGCGCCGATCCGCTCCCCCCTCAGACGGATCACCCTACTGATGACCCGTCACCCCCGCCCGGGATCGGGATTCGGGGCCGGCCCCCCGGTGGATTCGGCGCGGTCCTAGGATCCGCTGCGTGACTGCATCGGTACGGATACTGGTCGTCTGTAGTGGGAACATCTGCCGCTCCCCCGTGGTCGAGGCGATGGTGCGCCGCCGGTTGGCCGGATCGGCGCTGCCGGCCGAGGTCTCCTCGGCGGGCACCATCGACTGGAACGCCCGGCCGATGGCGGACAACAGCGCGCTGGTCCTGGTCGAGTACGGCATCGAGCCGCCCGCCCATCGCAGCCGCAAGCTCACCGGCGAACTGCTGCGCGCGGCCGACCTGGTGCTCGGGATGTCCCGCGAACACCACTGGGCGATCGAGGCATTGGCCCCCGACGCGCTGCCGTACACCTTCCTGCTCGGCGAACTCGTGCGGCTCGGCGAGCGGTTCGGCCCGCGCGGTGAACTCCCGTTCGCCGACTGGCTGGCCGAGGTGGACGCACTGCGCCCGCCGACCCGGTTGGCCCGCCCGGCGGACGAACTCGACGATCCGATGGGCGAACCGCTCGAGTCGTTCCGGGCGATGGGGGCACGGGCGGACGACCTGACGGGGCGGCTGGTGGCGTTGCTGACCGGGTGATCGAGGTGCTCGACGTGATCGAGGCGGTCGAGGCGGTCGAGGTATTCGACTTGCCCGACGGCTCGAATATTCGAACAGATGATCTTTCTTCGCGGTGGCGAAAGACCCCCTGAGCACACCGACCTTTTGGCTGCCCCGTACACTCACGCTCCCGCCGAGGGGATCGGCGGTTCCGGGTGGGGGTGGGTATGCACGACGCGGAGCACAACCGGGGCGAAGAACACGTCTACGACCACGAGTACCGAGGTCACGACCAGTTCGCGGAGGAGCGGCAGGACGAGCAGCAGGACGAGCGGTACGACACACATCGGCGCAGAACCGGCTGGGTGTTTCTCGGGTTGGCCCTGTTACTGGTGATCGGCACCGGCTACGGGGCCTATTCGTTTCTCAAGCAGGACGATTCGTCCGCGTCGCCGACCGCCGGGGCGCCCGGTACCGCGTCGGCGAATGTGGTCGAGCAGAGTCCGCGCAATGCCGCGCGGCGCTTCCTCGGCGAGTGGCAGGCGGGCAACTGGACCGCTGCGGGCACCCTGACCACCGATCCGGCGGCGGCGAGCGGGACCCTGGTCGGGCTGAACGACGGGCTGCGGGTGACCGGCCGCCGGCTCACCGTGGGCGAGGCGCAGCCGGCGCACCCCGACGGGAGCATCCCGGTGGGCTTCGAGGCGCGCCTGACGCTCAACTACGCGGGGGACTGGACGTACACGGGCACCGTCACTGTCGCCAAGACGCCCGACAAGGGCTACCTGGTCGGTTGGGCGCCGACCGCGCTGCACCCGGAACTGACCCCGGCCACCCGGCTCAAGCTGGTGCCCAACCAGGGCAGCGTCGGCGGCGAGATCCTGCGGACCAAGGACGGTACGGCGTTGTCGCCGACCGAGTATCCGTCGCTGGCCACGATCCGTACCGGCCTGGCGAGCAAGGCCCGGCCGGGCGAGGACGCCAAGGTCGGCGGCACGGTGCTGCTGGTCGACGCGGCGTCGAGCGCGTCGGTCAAGCAACTCGGCACGGTCGGCGAGGTCCAGACTGCGGCGCCTCGGGAGGGCGGCGTCAAGACCACGCTGGACGCGGGCCTCCAGGCGGCGGCCGAGCGGGCGATCAAGGGCGAGTCGCGGACCGCGTCGCTCGCGGCGGTGCGAATCGGTACGGGTGAGATCGTCGCGGTCGCCAACAACCCGGCGAACGGCCCGAACAACGCGTTCCTGGGCACGACCCCGCCCGGTTCGACGCTCAAGATCGTCACCGCGGCGACGCTGCTGAGCAAGGGCGCGGTCGGCCTGGACGACAAGGTGGGCTGTCCCGAGTCGGCGAACGCGGGCGGCATGCGGTTCACCAACTCCGAGGGCCGCTCCTTCCCGGACGGCACCTTCAAACTCGCCTTCGCGCAGTCCTGCAACACCACGATGGCCAACCTGTCGAGCAAGCTCACCGGGAACGACCTGGCCACGATGGCGCACGACTGCTTCGGCATCGGCGGCGACTGGAAGACCGGGATCGTCTCGTTCGACGGCCGGGTGCCGGCCGCCTCCGGCGACACGATGAAGGCGGCGAACATGATCGGCCAGGGGCAGGTACAGATGAACCCGCTCACCATGGCGTCGGTGGTGGCCACCGCCAAGTCCGGCACGTTCCGGCAGCCGTACCTGCTCGCCGACCAGGACCAGGGCCGGTGGCACGCGCCGCGCGAACTGCCCGCCGGGGTCAGCGGCCAACTGCGCACGCTGATGCGGTCCGTGGTCACCGAGGGCACCGCGCAGAACGCCCTCGGCGGCCTGAGCGGCGACGTGGGCGCCAAGACCGGCACCGCCGAGGTGGGCGGCGGCAAGCCGAACAACGGCTGGATGGTGGCCTACCGGGGTGACATCGCGGTCGCGGTATGGGTCGAGGGCGGCATCACCGGCGGCCAGTCGGCGGGGCCGATCGTCAGGTCGTTCCTGGCGGCGGCGGGCTGAGTGCGGGGCGTGCGCGCGGCGGGGCGGGTCGGGCCGGGTGGGACGACCGGCCGGCTCGCCGCGGCCCGCCGGGCCGACGCCCCCGGGTGCCACCGGCCGCGCGGGGGCGATGGTCCATCATGGGCGATGTGACCGAACACGATCTTGCCGCCGAGGGCCCGGGCCGGGCCGAGACCTTCCTCGACCTGCTGCGCCTGGAGCAGATCGAGGAGAACATCTTCCGGGGCTGGTGCCACGCCGGCGCGCCGCTGCGCGCGTTCGGCGGCCAGGTCGCCGCGCAGGCCCTGGTGGCGGCGGGCCGCACGGTGGTGCCGGATCGACACGTGCACTCGCTGCACAGCTACTTCCTGCGCCCCGGCAGCACCACAGCGCCGATCGTCTACGAGGTCGACCGGGTCCGCGACGGGCGCTCCTTCGCGACCCGGCGGGTGACCGGCGTACAACACGGCGCGGCGATCTTCACCCTGTCGGCGTCCTTCAAGGTGACCGAGGAGACCCCGGAGCACCGCCGCGCGATGCCCGACGTCCCGCTGCCGGAGGACCTGCCGGACCCGTACGAGAAGTTGTCCGCCGAGGAACGTGCCCACTACGAGGAGTCGCAGACCCGCCTGCTGATGGACCTGCGCTTCGTCCCCGAGGACCGGTCGCCGGGCACCCACTTCGTCGACGGCATCCCACATCAAAGGGTATGGATGCGCGCGGCGAAGCAGCTCCCGGACGACCCGCTGATGCACGTATGCGGACTGACCTACATGTCCGACCTCACCTTGGCCGGCACCGCGGCCAAGCCCTACATCACCAACCCGGCCACCCTGCAGATGGCCTCCCTCGACCACGCGGTCTGGTTCCTCCGCCCCTTCCGCGCCGACGAATGGCTCCTCTTCGCCCAGGCCTCCCCCTCCGCCCAGGACGCCAGGGGCCTGGCCATGGGCGAGTTCTACAACCACGACGGCGTCTTGGTGGCCTCGGTGGTCCAGGAGGCGGTCATCCGGCAGCGGTAGCACGGCGCGGGTGACACCTCGGCCTGGCAGAGTGCGGGCCATGAAGGAACAGGCAATCCCGATCCTGCGCGTGGTCGACGCCGCCGAGTCCGTCCACTGGTACGCCCGCCTGGGCTTCGCCAAACAATGGGAACACCGCTTCGAACCGAACCTCCCGGCCTTCGTGGAGGTAGCGAGAGGCGAGGTAAGCCTCTTCCTCAGCGAACACACCGGCGACGCGACCCCCGACACCCTGATCTACCTCCGGCTGACCGACATCGCCCCGGTGGCCCGCGAGTTCGGGGTACCGATCGAACAGGCACCCTGGGGACAAGAACTCGAGCTGACCGACCCGGACGGAAATCGGCTGAGACTCGGCACGCCGACCGACGGTTGAACCGGACCGGCATCAATCCGAGGCGAAGCACCGCTCGCGATGGTAGGCAAGATGCACCTCGTCGATCTCGTGAGCCGAATTGCACCGCAACTTTCCGACCTCGGCGTGGTCCTCGGTGCGCCGGACCATCCCGTGCGGGTCCACATAGATGGCCAGGCCGTCGAACAGAACATGGTGGTTCGGGCACAGGCACAACAGGTTCGCCAACTCGTCGGGGCCGTTGTGCGGTCTCCCGAGCCCACGAATATGTGCGGCCTGGCTCGAGGTCCCGGAACGTATCCGCAACTGCAGGCCGCACACCTGGCACTCGTCGCCATGCAACGCCTTCACCTTGCGGGCGAGCGCACCATCGCGAATCAACTGCCACAACAACAACTCGCGCCGGGTCACCGGCTCCGCCGCCGTCGACCTCACGACCGAGGTCGTGTGGTCCAACAGCCCGAGCGCATCGTGCAGTTCGTGCCCGCCGACGGTGTCCGTACCCGCGATGGCAGTAATGGCTTCCAGCCGCTCGAAGAGCTCCTCGGCCAACACCTCGGCCTCGGTGATGAGCCGACCTCGGACCGGACCAGCCTCGTCGGTTTCCGTCGAGACGGCCGGGTCGACATGTGCGGTCTCGCCCGAGGCCGACGTCGACACGTTCTTCGGACCCTTCTCGGGGGACCCGGCTTTGGGTCGGCGAACCCGCGGAAGCGAAGGGCGTCCTTCCTCGACCCATTCGCGCCAGGCCCGTGGCGCAGCTGTCAGCGCTTGCTCCGAGGACAGCTCCGGATTGCGACGGTCTACGATCCAACGCCAGTCGAGGCGACCGTTTTCGAGCGGGACCAGGGAAATCTCATAGGCGTAGTTGGGGAACACGGGTCCGTCCGGACCGCCTCCCTGTTCGACCCGCTCGGCATGCCGGATGAGCCCGACACCGTCGAACCGCACCTGACCCTTTTGCTTGCCTCTTCGTTGGCCGGTACCGGGCACCGAACTGAAGATCAGCAACGGTTCGGCGACCCGCCGGTCCCCGCCTACGAGCGCAAGTTGGCGTCCCCAAGCGGCCAGCAGTACCGCATTGCCCGCGGTCGTACCCACGCGCTGCCGTTGTCCCGGCTTGTGGTCGCCGTAGTACCGAAGTCCCGCACCGTCCTGGTGAAAGTGATCGTGCCACGGGGTCTCTACGGTGCCGAACTTCCAGTGGCTCAACCGGATCAGCACCGCCGGGCGGCGTTTGCCGTCGACGGCGTCGATCCCGGCGATGCCATTGATCCCGGCCTCCAGCATGGCTCTCTTGCCGCCCGGAGTGTCCGTGACATGCCAGAAGTTGGCCAGGTCCTCCACTGTCTCCGGAGCGGGGTCCTTCGTCTTGGCATACCGATATTCCTTGCCGACTTCCAGAAACGAACCCACTCCGGCCCCGCTTTCCCCGACTTCGCCGCTGAGATCCGCTCACCCTGCCATGCCCTTCGAGGCCGGTCGAGCAGCAGCGCTTGCGCCGAGTCGGGCGCGGCATCAGTCGGCCGACATGCCGACCTGGAGTTTGAGTCGGCCGCCGGTGATGTGTTCGGTGAGTGGGCCGAGGTGTGGCCGTTGGGATTCGTCGATTCGAAGCCAGGTCAGGTTCGGGAGGGCGGCCAGGGGAGTCAGGTCGGTTACGTGGGCGTCGCAGATGCCCACGGTGCCGAGTCGGGGCAGCGCCGCCAACGGGGTCAGGTCCGTCACCGGCGAGCCGTCCACGTACAGGCAGTCGAGGCCGGTCAACCCACGCAGCGGACCCAGATCGGTGACCAGGGTGTCGGCGATGCCGAGCGTCTCCAGCCTCGGGTACTTCGTCAGACCGGACAGATCCGCGATCGGTGTGTGATGCAGGATCAGGCACCGTAACTTCGGGGCATCGGGCAGGACTCCCACCTCGTGCAGCGGCTCGTCGTTGAAGTGCAGGCTGGTAATCCAGGGGAACCGGGACAGTATCCTCGGACCGGAAAGCTGAGCGCACCCGAGGGTCAGCGAGGTCACTCCCGGCAACTCGACCAACGGGCTCAGGTCCGTGATTCCGGTGCCGACCATTCCGAGCGACTCGAGGTTCGGGAGCGCGGCGAGCGCACGTGCGGGTATCTCGGACATCTCGGCGGGGAGGTACACCGTCCGCACATCGGCGCGGCCCGCCAGCAGTTCCAGGGCCGCCGAATCCGGAACCTCCAAAACGCAGTTCTCGAAGCCCACGTACTTCAGAACGGTCTCGTAGTACCTCTCCCGATCCGTCAGTGTGCTCCACACGGTCATCAGGTCCAACCGGATCGCGGACCACTTCCGGTCTCGAAAGCGAGCCAGCAGGGGGATCACCGCATCGCCACCGATCGTCCCCGCCGTATGCACGATCCTTCGAGCGTCCTGATCCGACAGCCGCCGATCCCGGGTCAGGTCGACGAGCAGATCGATCACGAACTCCCCTGCGGCGGCCAGTTGACCGGCCGCGTCCCAACCCTTCGGTGGTAACAAATCGGCCGTTTCGGCCCGGAATCGGGCCGCCCGTTCCGGGTCCACCATGCCCACGCCGGATACGCACGCGGCGCCCAGTAGCCACAACCGGTCGCGGTGCCCCGGGTCGGGCTCGGCCTCTGCTCGGGTGATCAGGCCGTCCAGTAACTCCCGTTGCCGGGACGGGTCGTCCTGGGTGCGGGCGACGGCCATGATCAGTACGTCGTGGTACAGCGGGTCGTGCGCGTGGTTGATCAGGTGGTCCAGGTGCTCGGCGCGGATGATCTCCAGCGCCGCGAGGTAGTCCTGAAAACTGGCGTGCCGGAACTCGAAGACGTCCAACTCGGGTTCCTGGAGCAGGCCGCTGCGCGCAACCAGGCTGTCCAGTACCTCGCGTGCGGTGTACGGCGGTTCGACCGTCTGCCGGAATCGGGTCAGCACATCGGCCACACACCCGGTCGCCACCCGGAGGGTGATCGATCGGCGGCCGTTGAGCGTCATCCACATCGCCAGCGCGGCGAGCACCTTCTCCATCTGCGTCGGCTGGAGCCGCACCCGGGTGGTGGCGATCCGCCGGGCCCGTTCCCGGCCGCCGAGCAACATCGCCATCGCCGATCGGTACAACTCCGTCCGGCCCTCCGGGAGCGCCTGATCCGCGTGCCGATGCAACGCGCACATCAGCGCGCACAGCAGCGGATTCGTGCCGAGCCGGGCCAGATCCCGGCGGCGGTCCAGGGTCCGCTTCAACTGCTCGGCACAGGCGCCCAGTTCGCCGGGATCACCGGGCTGCGCCCGATGCCAGCGGTCGACGAACAGCTCGACCTGCGCGCTCGACATGGCCTGCAGCTCACCGGCGACGAACCCGGCCTTTCGCAGCCGCAGATGCCGCCGCTCGGACAATACCCTCGGTCGGGAGGTGAGCACGTAGGCCGCGTCCGGGTAGTCCACGCACAGCTGTTCCAGCCAGTCCAGTGCGTCCGCCCGGTGTTCCTCGGGCAGTTCGTCCACGCCGTCGACGAAGACCACCGCCCGACCGGTACGCAGCCGGCGGGCCGCCCAGCCCGGGGGCTGCTCGGTTCCGAGCGTGGATCCGGACGCGGTGACGAAGTCGGCCGGCTCCGGCAACACCAGTCGATCGTCCGCGACCATCGTGCGCAGCTTCAACAGGAACGGCGCCCGGTCGGTCCAGGAGGCCAGTCGCGGCGGGAGGTCACCGGAGGCGACGTGGACGGCCAACCGCCGCAGCAGTGTGCTCTTTCCGGACCCGGCCGGCCCCTCCAGAACCATCCGATCGCTGCGCGCCAGCGCGTCCTCCAACAGGCTGCGCGCGGTCTCCGCCCGGGCCGCGTCGTCGTCCCATCGGCGCCGCGGCCCGGGTTCGCGGCGGGTTTGCACGACCAGGCTCACATACGCGGTGGTCAGCTCGTATGTGCTCTCCTCCGAGTCAAGTTCGGTGACCCCGAACAGCCGGGCCTGGTCCAGCTTCGTCCGCAGGCCGGCGCCGTATCGACGGCCGAACTCCGCGTCCTGTGCCTCGATTTCCGGCACCCGCCGCAACAACTCGGCCTGGTCGGAGGACTGTCGGACCAGGGTGCGGGCCAGAAACTCGGGCTGTTTGGTGAAGAAGTCCACGATGTGCAGGCAACATTCGTCCAGCAGCGCGTCGTAGAGCGGCGTCCCCGACTCCGGCGACCGCCCCGCACGGGCCGCCAACCGCGCCCGCAACACGGCGGGATCGAGCCCGGCCGCCTGTACGTCGTCCATCGTCACCGCGGCACCGAGGGTGACCACCACCGCGGCCACGATCCGCTCGCCCTCGACGGGTGTCAACCGCGCGAAGTCGCGTTCCACGTCGGTGAGTCGCCGGGTCAGTGCGCCCGTCAACCGCTCCACATCACCCGCACCGACCCGCCGCGGCACCCGACGCCGAGCCACCCGATCACCCATCCGAACCGGATCCTCGACCAACCGCGCCCCGGGCGGCGGGGCGGTGAGCCGCCGCAACGCCCCCACGACCGCCGTGGCAAGCAGCCGCCCCTGTATCGGATCCACGTGATGCCCCCGATCCCGAACCCGATCCCTGACCCGCGATCGCCGAACCGGCCCTCTCGACGCCGTCCCGACGCCGTCTCTTCGAGTATGGGCGCGGTCGGCGCCGGCGCGCGTGGGGTTACCGAATCCGGGTGCCGGGGCGGAGGTTGGGATGCGTGGAGATGGCGCCGTCGGGAATGGGGTGGTCGTGCACAACGACGGCGGCCGTGGCGCTGGGCCCAACTCGCCTACCCGGCCGGGAAGGTCGGGAGTTCGGCATCGTGTTGGGTGGCCCCGGCGGTTCAGTGGGTACGTCGGCGCCTGGCGGTGACCAGGGCGGTGCCGCCGACGACCACCAGTACGCCGCCGCTGAGCAGCAGGGGCAGCGCCGTGGCACCACCGGTCTTGGGCAACGAGGCCACCTGCGGCCCGCCGGTCGTGGCGGGCGGCGTCGTGACCGGGGTGGTGCCGGGTGCCGAAGTAGGCTCGGCAGTAGTGGTCGGTGTCGCACCGACGATCTTGAACGTCCGGACCACATCGGCGGTTGCGGGAATCCTGAACACCCAGGGGTTGATGCTGCCGGACGTGACGCCGGACGGAGTCGAGGTCTCGACCGTCACGGAAAGTCCGATGACGACCTTCTCGCCTGCGCGCAGGGGGTCGGGTAGGTCGACGGTGCCGAGCAGCAGCGCCTCCGTGTCGGTGAGCGTGAGCGTCCGCGGCGATCGACCCGGAAGGGTGTAGCGGACCACGAAGTCCTTCGACTTCGCGTGCGTACCATCACCGCTCAGCTCGAGCGCGATCCCGATCTGCAGCCCGTCGATGCTCTGTTTCGTGATGTTGGTGATCGTCATGCGGCTTTCGAACGTCTCGCCACGGGTGACGGTCGATGGAACATTGTTGAGGTCGAGCGTCACCCTGGGCTTGTCGGGGTCGCCCGGGCTCGGCTTCTCCGTGGGGGCGGCGGTCTTGGTGGGGGTGGTCCCGTTCGTGGGAGGAGGCGTGGTCTTGCCGCCACCCGGCGTCGCCGATGCGGACACCGACGGGGACACCGACGGGGACGTCGACGCAGGAGTCGACGGGGATGCCGACCCGTCGGCGGGGTGCGCGGCGGCGACGGCCCCGGGGAGGCCGAGCGCGGCCAGGATCGCGACCGGCGTACCGATCGCGAATATGCGGGCAGATGAGATCATTTCGGACCTACGCATGACAGAGTCGTCCCTTGTCTCGAAAACGAGGCTGCAAAAACGCGAACCCGGCGCCCGGGCACGGTCGGAGTAGGTGTCCTTCGGGCCCGGCGGATCGCCGCCGCCCGACTTCCACTCTCAATCCCATAGACGCGCTTCCCTCGACCTGGTTGCGCCCAACGCCGCGTCGAGCACCCTCGAACCGGTCGAAGCGGGAATCAGTGGGAATCAAAGGGAATCAGCGAGGATCAAGACCACACCTCGAGACGCAGCTCCCGGTCAGCGGCGGGCATCGAATCCCCCATCCCCCGGACACCGCCGCCGTTTCGACCGGGCCCGCCACCCCTTACTCCCGCACCGCCCCCGACTCCGACTCCGACTCCGACCCCGACCCCGACCCCGCCAGCACCCCCCGCCCAAGCTCCGCCAGTGCCGCCTTGATCCGGTCCACCGAGATGCCCTGTTCTCGCTGTCGCCGGTACAGCTCCGGGGCCAGCGGGGCCAGCAGCACGTCGGCCAGCGTGTCCGGGTCCGGCGTTCCCGCTGCCAGCAGGCGTACGTGGGTGTACCAGAAGTCGTAGGCGCCCGTCCGGTAGCGGGCCGGGCCCGTTTCGGCGCCCAGCAGCAAGTGCACGTGACGCTCAAGGAGTTCGACCATCGCCGCGTAGAAGGCCGCCAGGCGCTCTGCCGGGTCTGTCTCGTCCGGGCCCAACGGCGGTGCCCCGCGCAGGATTTCGTGTTGCAGCGCGCGTTCATGCGCGTCCAACAGCGCCCGTGCGATCGAGGCCCGGTCCGGGTAGCGGCGGTACAGCGTCCCCCGCCCGATGCCCGCCGCCTTGGCGATGTCCTCCATCGTCACCTCGGCCGGATCGCCGGAGGCGAACAGCTCCTCCGCCGCGGCCAGTACCCGCGCCCGGTTGCGCGCGGCGTCCGCACGTTCGCGCGGCGGCGCCGCTCCGGCCGCTCCGGCCGCTCCGGCCGCGGCGACCGGAAGCCCGGTGAGCAAGTCCGTGCGTTCGGCACTTTCGGGGTCTTCGGTGCGCTTGGTCATGATCGCCACCCTAGTCGTCGAAGTGATCAAACGGACGGTGCGTCCACTTAACCAAATCCAGATCGACCGAACAAGTGGACGCGGCGTCCACTTATCTATTACGCTCTCGATCCGGGAAGTGGACAGTCCGTCCACTTACTCACGACAGATCGGGAGCTCTCCGTGCCTCACCTCCTCCACCTCGACTCCAGCGCCCGTGCCGACTCCTTCTCCCGTACCCTCGGCGCCGCCTTCGCCGACGCGTGGCGGGCCGCCCGGCCCGACGCCGGCTACACCCATCGCGACCTCACCGCCGACCCCATACCGCCCATCGGCCAGGCCTGGACCGAGATCTGCGACACCATGTTGCGCGAGGGCATCACCGAGATCGCCGACTATCCGCAGGCCGTCCGTACTCCCGAGCAGCGCGCGGCCTGGGCCACCGTCGAGCCGTTGCTGGCCGAACTGGTGGCCGCAGACGTGGTGTTGATCGGTGCGCCGATGTACAACTTCGGCGTACCGGCCCAGCTCAAGACCTGGATCGACCAGGTCACCTTCCCCAGGATGTCGCTCGCGCCGCGCCGGTTCGTGGTCGCCTCGGCGCGCGGCGGGTCCTACCTGCCCGGCACTCCTCGGGCGCCGTTCGACCACCAGACGCGCTACCTCGTGGACTTCTTCGCCGGGCACTACACGATCGCGGACACGATCGTGCTCGGTACCGAACTCACCAACTCGCTCGTGGACCCCAAGCTCGCCGAGCGCCGGGGGCAGCACCTGTCCTCGCACGCGGAAGCGCTGGCCGGCGCCGCGGAGTTCGGGCGTTCACTGGTACAGGGGTACTGATGGCCTGGCTGATTCTGCTCGGTGCGGGCCTCGTCGAGGTCGTCTGGTCGCAGAGCATCAAACCCACCGAAGGATTCACCAAACCACTGCCCACGCTGGTCTGCTTCCTGCTCGGCGCGACGGCGGTATATCTGCTCTCCGTCGCGATGCGCGACCTGCCCGTGGGCACCGCCTACGCCGCGTTCACCGGGATCGGTACGGTCGGCGCGATCACCCTCGGCATCACCGTCCAGCACGACGCGCTCGGCGTGGGCCGCGTCGCCGCCCTCGTGCTGATCGTGGGCGGCCTGATCCTGGCCCGATTGACCTCGACCGCGTGACCCCCGAGGGGAACCGCCGCCCCACAACAAAGGACGCCCAACATGCAACTTTAGTGACACCACCGGCCACGTTCGCGGCTATCAGCCGTACCCGCCGGCGGCGGAGGCTGGGACATGTCAGGAACCCCATGCCAAGGAGCACACCGCATGTCTCCCGGAAACCGCCGGCGCCCCCCGACCATCACCTCCCCGGCGCACGGGCCCGCCGAGCCCGACGCCTATCAGCGCATCGATCACGACGATCGGGCCAAGGGCAGCGCGGCCAGTTCCCGGTCCCTGACCAAGTGCTACGGCGACGGCGAGACCCGCGTGGTCGCGCTCGACGAGGTCGACGTGGAGATCGGCCGCGGCCGGTTCACCGCGATCATGGGCCCGTCCGGGTCGGGCAAGTCGACCCTGATGCACTGCCTCGCGGGCCTCGACTCGGTGACTTCCGGCCACAGTTGGATCGGCGACACCGAGATCACCGGCCTCAAGGACAAGGAGTTGACCAAACTCCGCCGGGACAAGATCGGCTTCATCTTCCAGGCGTTCAACCTGCTGCCCACGCTGACCGCCCTGGAGAACATCACGCTCCCGATGGACATCGCGGGCGTCAAGCCGGACAAGGCCTGGCTGGACAACGTGATCGAGACGGTCGGCCTGCGCGACCGCCTCAAGCACCGGCCCAGCGAGCTGTCCGGCGGTCAGCAGCAGCGCGTCGCCTGCGCCCGGGCGCTGGCGAGCAAGCCGCAGATCATCTTCGGCGACGAACCGACCGGCAACCTCGACTCGCGCTCCGGCGCCGAGGTGCTCGGCTTCCTCCGCAACAGTGTCAACGACCTGGGCCAGACCATCGTGATGGTCACCCACGACCCCAACGCGGCGTCCTACGCGGACCGGGTCCTGTTCCTGGCCGATGGTCGGGTCGTGGACGAGATGTTGTCGCCGACCTCGGACACGGTGCTCGCGCGCATGCAGCGCTTCGCCCGCTCTGCGAACTGAGGCACCGTCATGTTGAAGGCCACATTCCGCAGTTTCCTCGCCCACAAGGCGAGAATGGTGCTCTCCGCACTCGCGATCCTGCTCTCGGTCGCGTTCGTCGCCGGCACGTTGATGTTCACCGACACGATCAGCAAGACCTTCCACGACCTCTCCCGCACCGCCGCGGCCGATGTCACGGTCAAGCCCAAGTCGGACTTCCGCGAGGATCGGCTCGGCCGCACCGGCCAGCAGCCGACCGTGCCGGACGCCACCGTCGCCACCGCCCGCTCGGTGCCCGGGGTGGCCGACGCGCATCCCGACGTCACGGTCACCAACGTGATCGTCGTCGACGGCAAGGGCAAGAAGGTCGGCCTGACCTCGGAGCCCGAGGTACAGGCGGCCGACTGGTTCCCGAACAAGCAGTCCCCGGTCGAGCTGAAGAAGGGCCGCGCGCCGCAGGGACCGGGCGAGGTCGTCCTGGACAGCGACTCGGCCGCGCACAACAAGGTCAAGCTCGGCGACAAGGTGCACGTGATCGCCGCGCCGGGCCCGTTCGACCCGGTCGTGGTCGGGCTGGCCGACTACAAGACCATCAACCCGGGCGTGACCCTGCTCTTCCTGGACGGCAACGCCGCCCGCGAGCGGCTGTTGGGCAAGCCGGGCGTGGTCACCTCGGTCTCGCTCACCGCGCAGTCCGGCGTCGACCAGAAGGAGCTCAAGAGCCGGGTCGCCGCCAAACTCGGCGCGGGCTTCGACATCAAGACCCGCGACGAGGAGGCCGACGCCGCGTCCGCCGACCTGGGCCAGGCGCTCAACGTGGTCAAGTACGCGTTGCTCGGCTTCGCCGGAGTCTCACTCCTGGTCGGCACGTTCCTGATCTTCAACACCTTCTCGATGCTGGTCGCCCAACGCACCCGCGAACTGGGCCTGATGCGCGCGATCGGAGCCAGTCGGGCCGACGTGAACCGCTCGGTCCTGGTGGAGGCGATGCTCCTGGCGCTGGTCGGGTCCACCCTCGGCCTGCTCGGCGGGTTGGGGCTCGGTCAGGGGTTGTTGACCCTGATGGGCTCGGTCGGCGTCGACCTCAAGGGCACACCGCTGGAGATCAAGCCCGCGACGCCGATCATCGCCTACGCGGTCGGTGTCCTGGTCACCGTGGTCGCGGCCTACCTACCGGCCCGCAAGGCCGCCCGGGTCAGCCCGATGGCGGCGCTGCGCGAGGCCGGCGCGCCGCCCGCGAAGTCGCTGCGCGGGCGGGCGATCGGCGGCGGCGTGCTCACCGTGCTCGGCGCGATCGGCCTGGCCGTCGGCGCCTCCGCGACCAAGCTGGACGCGGCGCACGGGCTCGCCCTCGGCGGCGGGCTGATCGGCACCCTGATCGGCTTCATCGTGCTCGGGCCGGTGCTGGCCCGACTGGTGATCCCGTGGCTGGCCGCCTCGTTCCCGCGCCTGTTCGGCACGGTGGGTCGCCTCAGCCGGGAAAACGCGCTGCGCAACCCACGCCGCACCGGGGCCACCGCCGCCGCGCTGATGATCGGCGTCGCGCTGGTCGCCTCGCTGTCCGTGGTGGCCACCTCGATGAAGGACTCGGTGGGCAAGCAGATCGACCAGCGCCTGGGCGCCGACTTCACCCTGCAGAGCCAGGGCGGCCTCAACTTCGCCCCCGACGTGGCGGAGACGGTGCGCAAGGTGCCGGGCGTGACCAACGTGGTGCGCCAGCGCGACACCGAGGCCAAGGTCGTCTTCAACGGCTCGGCCGAGACCATCACGGTGACCGGGGCCGATCCGGGCATCGACGCGATGATGAAGCAGAAGTACACCGCGGGCAGTGCCGCCGACGCCCTGGCGCCCGGCAAGATCGCGCTGCCCAAGTCCTACGTCAAGAGCCGCAACCTGGGCGTGGGTGGCACGGTGACGCTGCGCACGCCCAACGGCAAGACCGCCGAACTGCGGGTCGGCGCGGTGATCAACGACGAGGGCATCGGCCTGGCCACCTCCGGCGGCGGCATGGTCGGCCTGGACACGCTGAACAAGCTCGTCCCGGAACTGCTCGACTCGGCGATCATGGCCAACACCGCCGCCGGCGCCAAGAGTTCGACCGTGCGGGCCGCGCTGGACGCCGCGCTCAAGCCGTTCCCGCAGGTACAGGTGCGGGACCAGGCGGACTACAAGAAGACCGTGCAGGAACAGACCGACCTGATCCTGCAGATGGTCTACGGTCTGCTCGGCCTGGCGATCATCATCGCGATCCTCGGTGTGGTCAACACGTTGGCCCTGTCGGTGATCGAGCGCACGCGCGAGATCGGTCTGCTGCGGGCGATCGGCATGTCACGGGTCCAGCTCCGCCGGATGATCCGCCTGGAATCGGCGGTGATCGCGGTGTTCGGCGCGGTACTCGGGCTCGCGCTCGGCGTCGGCTGGGGTGTCGCGGCGCAGCGCATGCTCGCCTCGCAGGGCCTCGAGGTGCTGAGCATCCCGTGGCCGACGATCGCCGGGGTCGTCGTCGGCGCCGGCGTCGTGGGCCTGCTCGCCGCCCTGCTGCCGGCCCTGCGCGCCTCGCGGATGAACGTCCTGGCCGCGATCTCGACGGAATGACCCTCCTCCGATGATCGACACCACCGCGACATCCGACGGTGCGCCGGCCTCCTCGGCCGACGCACCGTCGGCGGCGGTCCCGCGACCCGAAGCCCGGCCCGGCTACCGTGGCCGGGTGAGCATCCGCGCCTGGTGGGCGAGTCGCCGCGCGTTCGGGTTCGACGTGCTGGTCGCCACGAGCGCGGTCGCGCTGGGCCTGACCCTGCGGATGGGGCGCTACGCGGGCCTGGCCGACTGGCCCTATCTGCACCAGGTCAGCGCCGTGCTGACCGGCGCGCTGCTCCTGCATCGCAGGCGCGCGCCGTTCGGCTCCGGGGTGGCGATCTGCGCGGTGGCGCTGTTCTACCCCACGCACGCGCTCTTCTTCGCGGCCTACGCCGCCGGCGCCTACATCGAGGACCGGCGGCGGGCCTGGGCACTGATCGCGGCCCTGGTACTGATGGGCAGCCAGCCGTGGAGCTACCCGGCCCCGCTCACCATCGTCAGCAGCGGGAGCATCGCACTGGTCCCCGCGCTGCTCGGCTTGTATGTCGCCGCGCGCCGCCGGATACGCCTGGATCGGGCCGAACAGGCGGCGCGCGAGCGCGAGTTGGGCTTCGAACGGGTGCGCCTGGAGGAACGTTCGCGGATCGCCGGCGAGATGCACGACGTGATCACCCACCGGGTCAGCCTGATGGTGCTCCAGGCAGGTGCCCTGCGCACCCGGGCCCGGGACGAGGACGTGCGCGCGTCGGCGGAGGAGCTGCGCCTGGTGGGCTGCAAGGCGCTGGAGGAACTGCGCGGCCTGGTCGCGGTGACCCGGTCCGAGCAGCAGGTGGGTTCGGTGGTGGCCACCCCGCGCGCCGTGCTGGACGTGTCCGACCTGGTCGCCGATTCGCGATCGGCGGGCGTACCGGTCGAGTTGGTCGTCCTGGGCGAGCCGCACGCGACCTCCCCGGTGGTCGGCCGGGCCGCATACCGGGTGGTCCAGGAGGCGCTGACCAACGTGCACAAGCACGCGCCGGGCGCGGTGGTGGACATCCGACTGCACTATGTGGGCGACGAGGTGCAGATCAGCGTGCGAAACTCGGCTCCCACCCGGGCCGCCGAGATCACCCTCGGCGCCGGCGGCAGTGGACTGCTCGGCCTGCGCAAGCGAGTCGAGCTGGTGGCCGGCACGCTGCGTACCGGACCGCTGCCGGACGGCGGTTACGAGTTGCTCGCGATATTGCCGGCCGGCGCCTCGACCACGACCCTCACCACCGGAGAGCCCGCATGATCCGCGTCCTGCTCGTCGACGACGAACGTATGGTGTGCGCCCACCTGCGCACGATTCTCGGCGTGGCCGACGACATCGAGGTGATCGGCGAGGCGTACGACGGCGCGGAGGCGGTCGAGTCGGTGTTGCGCCACCGCCCCGACCTGGTGCTGATGGACCTGCACATGCCGGGCGTGGACGGGCTGACCGCGATCGAACAGATCGTCGACCTGCCCAACGCCCCTCGGGTGATCGTGCTGACCACGTTCGGTCTGGAGCAGTACATCCTGCGCGTGTTGCACGCGGGCGCCGCCGGATTCCTGCTCAAGGACACCCCGCCGGAGGACCTGATCGGCCTGGTCCGGGTCGCCATGGACGGGCACACCGTGCTCTCCCCCGCGGTCACCCGCGACCTGGTCACCGCCTCCTCCGGGCGCAACGCGGCCCGCGAGCGGGCCGCACTGGCCGTCACCTCGTTGACGGATCGCGAGATCGAGGTACTCACCTGCATCGGCGAGGGGTTGTCCAACGCGCAGACCGCCGACCGCCTGTTCCTGAGCGAGACCACGGTCAAGAGCTACGTCTCGCGCATGCTCACCAAGCTCGGCTGCGCGAACCGCACCCAGGCGGGTCTGCTGGCCTACGACGCGGGGTTGATCCGGCGGTGAACACCACGAAGTCCCGCCGGACCGGCGCCCCGCCCCGCACCCGACTCCGCCGACCGCACCCGTGCACTGCGCCGGCCGGGCCTGCTCGGTAACCTCGAAGGCGTCCGGCCCGGCCGGATCCGCGAACCGGAGGAGTGCGCATGTCGGTGACGCTCACGAAGGGCGCCAACTGCCCGCTGGCAGTGGCCGCCGTGGTGGTCGAGGTCGCCTACTCGGCGCCGGTGGACGTGTCGGCGCTGCTGCTCGCCGAGTCCGGAAAGGTGCGCACGGACGCCGACTTCGTCTTCTACAACCAGCCGACCGGGCCCGGCGTGCAATTGCGCGCGGGTGGACCGGGCCGCCCGGCGGCGGTGCACGTGAACACCGGCGCGGTGCCGGCGGACGTCCGGACGATCGTGGTGACGCTGAGCCTGGACGAGAGCCCCGGCGCACCGGCCACCTTTGGCGGCGCGACGCCGCCCACCGCCACCGTGCGCGATCCGGCCGGCGAGGTGCTGGTGACGTTCACTCCGCACGCCCTCGGCCGCGAAACGGCATTGGTACTCCTGGAGTTGTACCGGCGCGGCGGCATGTGGAAGGTCCGCGCGGTCGGCCAGGGCTACGCCAACGGACTCGCGGGCATCGCCACCGACTTCGGCGTCACGGTCGACGACGCCCCCGGGCCACAACCGCAGGGCCAGGTCCAAGCCCGGGTCCACGCCCAGGCCCCGACGCAACAAACCCCGCCGCCCACCCCGCCCGCCCCACTCCTCCCCCACGAACCGCCCAGGCCCGCCGCGCCGATCCCACCGCCGGTCCCACGCCGCCCGGCGGTCACCGCGCCGCCCCCGGCATCCGCCGCACCATCCGCACCCACCGCCACGCCCGTCGCGGCGCGCACCAACCAACTCCCCACCCCCACCGCCACGCCCGGTCCGGTCAACCTCGACAAGGGCCGGGTCAGCCTGCGCAAGGACCAGTCCGTGTCGCTGGTCAAGACCGGCGCGCCGGCGCTGACCCGGGTCCGGATGGGCCTGGGCTGGGATCCCGCCAAGACCGGCGGCAGCATCGACCTGGACGCGTCCTGCCTGGCCTTCGACGCCCACGGCAAGGAGGTCGCCACGGTCTGGTTCATGAAGTTGTCCGGCCTGGACGGCGCCATCGTGCACTCGGGCGACAATCTGACCGGCGAGGGCGAGGGCGACGACGAGTCGATCGTGGTCCGCCTGGACGCCCTCCCGCCGCAGGTCACCGGACTCGTGTTCACCGTCAACTCGTTCCTGGGGCAAAAGTTCACCGAGGTCTCCCGTGCCTTCTGTCGACTGGTCGACGACCTCACCGACACCGAACTGGTGCGCTTCGACCTGTCCGCCACCGAGCCGCACACCGGCGTGCTGATGTGCAAACTGGTCCGCGAGGGCTCCGCCTGGACGATGACCGCACTCGGCCGCTTCGCCGACGGCCGTACCGTACGCAAACTCGTCGACCCGGCCCGCGCGGCCCTCGGCCACTGAGCAACTGCACGAGCCGCCGACCGACTAACGTGGGCAGTGCTCCCCGTACTTCACCACGCCCACCCCCACCGTGTCCGGCACCGGCTGCCCCTCGGCCGGGCGTTGGGTACACACCACCCAGTGCGTCTCGATCAGCACCGGCCGATCCCCGCGCAGATCCTCCACCTTGACGTGGGCGTCGCCGCGCAGCCCTCGACGGACCACGTTGACGCTGCGCCCGATCAGATTCGGCATCCGGCCGTCGACCACCTCGGGGCCCGTGGTCGCAACCGTGCCGGCCGGGCACTTCTCGTCGTTCCGCACCACGCCCAATTCGACCGGCAGTTCCTTGGCCAGCGGCCCGGCCCCGGGCTTTTGGTCGCACACCTTCCAATTGGAGTAGATGAACTGCCGCCGCCCGCGCCCACTGGCGTCGTGCGATGTGACAAACCGGTAGCCGGCCCGCCGGGCCCCGTCCCACGCCTCCTGCAGATCGACCCCCACCACATCGGGCAGCACCGACTTCGGCAGCCGAACGGTCGGCGAAGCAGCCGGGGCCGCGCCCGGCACCCCAGAGCCCGCCGGCCCCGAACCCGAGGCCGCCGAGTCCCCCGAAACCCCTGATGCCGCCGAAGCAGCCGAAGCAGCCGTAATCCCCGACGTGTCCGCGGTCGCCTCGTCACCCCGATCCCGGTGCACGAGCGCCAGGATCACCACCACCGCCACGACCGCACCGATCACCCCGAGCCGCTGCCGCGGATTCCGCCACCATGTCATCCACCCACGATGCGCCCGACCCGCCCGAATCAGCGGCAACCCACCCCGTGATCACCTGTTCGTGTGGTGCTCCACTCCAGGAGTCGGCGAACCCCCGACGCCCACACCCAGCTCGCGAATCGCCACCCCCGTCGCCTGCCGCACCAACTCGTCCCGATCCACCCCCGGCGCCCCGATCACGATCCGGGTGGCCAGCCCGTCCAACAACGAATGCAGACGCAGCACATACCCGTCCGGATCCGGATGCGGCGCGATCATCGTGCGCAGGTCCGCGATCCACGGACCCTCGATCTCCGCGCTCGCCGCCAGCACCTCCGGATCGCCGAGCGCGCGCGTCCAGACCTCCAGCCACAACGTCCAGCGCGAATCGGCGCGCTCGTCGGGCAGGTACAGATCGATATAGCCGGCCAGGCGTTCCGCGATCGGTATGTCGGTCGCGGCCGACAACGCCCGCCGCCGCTCGGCGAAACCCTGCTCGCTCCAGCGCAACGTCTCGATCAGGAGTTGCTCCTTGGAGCCGAAGTAGTACGCGACGTGGCCCCCGCTGATCCCGATCCGCCGGCCCAGGCCCGCCATGGTGAGCTGCGCCAGGCCGTGTTCGCCGATCGCGTCCATCGCCGCCCGGAGCACCACCTCCCTGGGCTGCGCCAACCGCTTGCGCCGTGTCCCCGTCATGCTCAGCACCCCTGGTTCGTTCGACGGCGGACCTCGCCTGCCGTCATGTTAGAACGTCGTTCAATACCGCGCCCGGCGAACCGACCCGGCCATACTGACGGAGGCGGCGCCCACCCCAGCGCCCCGGCACCGACCCCCGACGAGAGGACCCACCGTGGCACCCCAGCCGCTCACCGACGCCGAGCTGACCAAGGCCCTCGCCGACCTCCCGGGCTGGCAGGTCGTCGACGGCGAGTTGACCGCGACGTACAAGTGCGCCCGCGCGGACGTCCCCGCCTTCTACGCGACGGTCGCCGCCGCCGAGGACCAGGCGAACCACCACGCCCGGATCACCATCCTCTACGGCACCCTGTCCTTCGCCCTGACCACCCACGACGCGGGCAACCGAATCACCGCCGCCGACACCGAATTCGCCGCCCGCGTCGCCGCCTTCGCCACCGCCCACGGGGCCACCGCGCAGCCCTGAGTCGGCCGCCGCCCCCGGGGACAGCCGCGGATTCGCCTCGCTATCGTGTTCGACCATGCCACCGCACACGGTCGACTCCCCGACCCAAGAGCCGCCCTCCGGGGGCACCGTCGCAGCGAAGTCGAAAAAGCAAAAGCGGGACGCCCGAAAGCAGCTCGACGCCCGAAAGCCACGACTCGCCGCATTGGACGGATTTCGGTTCATCGCCGCGATGATGGTGGTCGTCTACCACTACGCGGGCTACGGCGGCGGCGTCGCGGCGGGCGCCTGGGGCGGCGAGCGCACCGTCGTACTGTTCCCCAAGCTGTCCTGGATCGCCGCCTACGGCTGGACCGGGGTCGAACTGTTCTTCCTGATCAGCGGCTTCGTGATCTGCATGAGCTGCTGGGGACGCAACCTGGGCGACTTCTTCCGCTCCCGGGTGATGCGGCTGTTCCCCGCCTACTGGGTCGCGGTCCTGGGCACCGCCGCGGTGCTGACCGCCTGGCCGAGCGTACGGGGGGCGCCGTCGTACTCCGACATCCTGTCGAACCTGACCATGCTGCACCAGCCGCTGGGGATTCGGCACGTGGACGGCGTGTACTGGACGTTGTGGACCGAGCTGCGCTTCTACCTGCTGTTCGCGATCGTGGTGTGGAAGGGCGTGACCTATCAGCGGACCGTGCTCTTCTGCGCACTCTGGACGGTCGCCGCGGTACTGACCAAGGCGAGCGACAGCGAACTCCTGGACGCCGTCGTACAACCCAAATACGCACCGTTCTTCATCGGTGGCGTCGCCCTCTTCCTGGTGTATCGATTCGGTCCGAATCTGCTTCTCTGGGGCATCGTCGGCTTTTCCTGGCTGCTCGCCCAGCACGAGATAGTCGTGGAACTCCCGCGTGAGGTCGACGGAAACCACGGACACCTGTCGAGCACGATCTGCATCGCGTTGATCACCGGGTTCTATCTGCTGATGTCGCTGCTCGCGCTCGGCAAGCTCAATTGGGTGACCTGGCGCGGATTCACCACGCTGGGCGCGCTCACCTATCCGCTCTACCTGCTGCACGAGAACATCGGCTGGACGATGATCCACCGCCTGCACGCGGCGAAGGTGGCGCCGTACACCATCCTCGCCGTGGTGATCGGCGCGATGCTGGTCGCGTCCTGGCTGCTGCATCGGCTCGTCGAACGCCCGCTCGCCCCCTGGCTCGGCCGGCAACTCGCGGTCGGCTTGGCGCAGATGCGCGACCCGATCGACCTGCGCGCCCGAAAGCCCGCCACGCCTCCGAAGGACCGCGGCAACCCGGACGGGCCGACCGCGTCCGAACCCGCCGCGGTCGAGCCGGTGACCCCGACGCCCACGCGCCCGATCGCACAGGTGCCGCCCCAGGCGAGCGGCCCCAACCCCTGGCGGCCGTACTCCCCCGAGGCCTGAGCCCGCGCACCCGGTCGGCGCGGCCCGGCCGGCGCCGGCCGGGCCGCGCCGACCGCCCGGGTGGTCGCCCCGCGCCGGGCCATCCAGGCTTCACGCGGCGATCTTCGGCAGTTCATCGGCGCGACCGGCGGGGCGCCTAGCCTCCGGGCATGAACTCCGCCGCTCCCGCGTCCCTGCGCGCCGACGTATCGGTGGCTCGCCCCCTCGCGGCCACCGTTCGCGGCCGGCTGCTTCCGTTCGCCGGGGCCGGGGCGGCCGGTTGGCTGATCGGGACCTACCCGATCCGGGTCGCCGTTCGGGACTCGTGTGCCGACTTCGGGCAACGTGGTTGCACCGGGGACGACTTCGGGCCGTCGCTGATCGGCCTGGCCGGGCTGCTGCTGCTCCTCGCGCTGATCGCCGGCGCGGTCGCCGCGACAGCCGGCCGGCGGCCGATCCCGACCTTCGCCGCGACCCTGGTCCTCGCCGGCACGATCGCGGTACTGGCCGCGTTCACCGAGCCCGCGTCCAACGCGGGTTGGTACATACCGACCGCGACCACCGTCGCACTGGCCGTCCTCCTGCTCGCCATCGCCGCGTTCGGCGCCGGCGAACGCGGCCCCGCCCCGATGGCGCGGGCCACCGATACCCCGGAGTCGGCCGACCCGCCCGCCACCGCCGGATCGGCCGACCCCGGCCCCCGCCCGGACGGCCCCTCGCCGACCTGACGCGGCTGCCGGCGCGCTCGCCGACGCGGCCTTCGCCACCGCCGAGTCGCGGCCGGTGTACGACTCCTGACGAGCCGTCACCGATCCGGGCGGCGGACGGCACGCTCCCGCGCCCCCGGCCGGCCGGCCGCGCTCACCCCTTCGGCTGCTGCTGGGTGATGCAGTGGATCCCGCCGCCGTTGGCGAAGATCTCCCGGGCGTCCACGAGTTCGATGGTGCGGCCCGGGAAGAGCTTCCCGAACGTGGCGGCGTTCTCCTGGTCGCGCGGGTCGTCGAAGGCGCACAGGATGACCGCACCGTTGGCGACGTAGTGGTTGATGTAGCTGAAGTCCACCCAGTCGTCGTGCGCTTCGAGCACGGTCGGCGCCGGGATCTCCACGACCTCCAGGGCCCGCCCCTTGGCGTCGGTCGAGGCGCGCAGCAGCGCCGCGTTCTCCTTCCCGACCTCGTGGTCCGGGTGCGCCGGGTCGGGCTGCACGTGTACCAGGACCAGGCCGGGACGGGCGAACGAGGCGACGATGTCGATGTGCCCTCGGGTGCCGTACAGGCCGTAGTCCCGGGTCAGCCCGCGCGGCAGCCAGATCACCTTCTCGACGCCCAGGAACGCCGTCAGCTCGGCCTCGACCTGCTCCTTGGTCCACCCGGGATTGCGGCCCCGGTCGAGCTGGACGGTCTCGGTGATCAGTACGGTGCCCTCGCCGTCGACGTGGATCCCGCCGCCCTCGTTGACCATCCGCGACGCGTAGCGCCGCACGCCGGCCGCCTGGACGACCCGCTCGGCGATGTGTCGGTCGTGCTCCCACGAGGCCCACTCCTGGGCGCCCCACCCGTTGAACACCCAGTCGGCGGCGGCCACCTGCCCCTTGCCGTCGGTCAGGAAGGTCGGGCCGATGTCGCGCATCCACGCGTCGTCCAGCGGGTGCTCCAGGACGGTCAGCGGCCGAGCGACGTAGTCCCGCACGGTGTCCGACTCGCCCAGGTCGGTGATCAGCGTGACCGGCTCGTAGCGCGCGATCGTCTCGGCCACCGTGCCCCACGCGGTGCGCGCCGCGTGCAGGTCCTCCGCGCCGAAGGTCTCGTTGCGGCTGGGCCAGGCCATCCAGGTGCGCTCGTGCGGAGCCCATTCCGCCGGCATCGAAAAGCCGTCTGCGGCCGGGGTGTTGCTCATTTCGTGAATCCTTCGAAAGACAGCGCCGGATCGAACTACAGGAAGTACAAACGGTTCAACGACACCGACTCGGCCGCCTCCGAGGTGACCGGTTCGCCGTCCATGGTCACCGCCCCGGTGTCCGCGGCGACCCGGACCTCCGCCAGTCGGTTGTTGTGGATCATCGCCGCCGGGCCGATCCCCCGGGTGCCGCGTACGCCCACCCGGCGCCGCCGGGTCGGCATCAGATCGCCCCCCGTGGCCGCTGCGGCCTGCGAGGTGAAGGCCACCGACAACTCCGCGGGAGCCGCGCCATGTGCGCCGAACTGCGGGCCCAGGACCAGCGGTTCGCAGGTGTCCGTGGACGCGTTCGGATCGCCCACCACGCCGTAGGCGGGGAATCCGCTCTTCAGCACCAACTGCGGCTTCGCGCCGAACCATTGCGGCTGCCACAACACCAGGTCGGCCATCTTGCCGACCTCGATCGAGCCGACCTCGTGCGCCAGGCCGTGTGCGATCGCCGGGTTGATGGTGAGCTTGGCGATGTAGCGCTTGACCCGTTCGTTGTCGTGCCGTTCGTGCTCGGCGCCGCGCTCGAACTTCATCTTCCCGGCCATCGCGAAGGTGCGCCGCACGGTCTCCCCCGCGCGGCCCATGCCCTGCGCGTCCGAGGAGGTGATCGGGATGACCCCGAGGTCGTGCAGCACGTCCTCGGCGCCCATCGTGCCCGCCCGGATCCGGTCCCGCGCCATCGCCGCGTCGCCCGGCAGGTCGGTCTTGAGGCCGTGCGCCGACACGATCATCCCGAAGTGCTCGCCCAGCGCGTCGCGGCCGAACGGCAGCGTCGGGTTGGTCGACGAGCCGATCACGTTGGCCACCCCGGCCATCCGCATCACGTTCGGCACGTGGCCGCCGCCGCAACCCTCGATGTGGTACGCGTGGATCGTCCGCCCGTCCAGCACGGACAACGTGTCGTCCACGGACAGGCACTCGTTGAGGCCGTCGGTGTGCAACGCGACCTGCACGTCGTGGTCCTCGGCCACCCGCAGGGCCGTGTCCAGGGCCCGGGCGTGCGCGCCCATGTCCTCGTGCACCTTGAAGCCCGACGCGCCGCCCTCGATCAGCGCCTCGTCCAGCGGCCCCCGCCCCGAGGACGAACCCCGGGCCAGGAAGGCGATGTTGACCGGCCAGGCGTCGAACGCGGAGAACGCGTGCCGCAGCGCCCAGGGCGAGTTGACCCCGACACCCCATACCGGGCCGAACTCCTGGCCGACGATCGTGGTGACGCCGGAGGCCAGGGACGCCTCCATGATCCGCGGCGACAGCAGATGCACATGCGTGTCGATCGCGCCGGCCGTACAGATCAGCCCCTCGCCGCTGACGATCGTGGTGCCGGTGCCGACCACCACCTCGACACCGTCCTGCGTATCCGGGTTGCCCGCCCGGCCGATCGAGGCGATCCGGCCCTCGCGGATCCCGATCGAGACCTTGCGGATGCCCTGGATCGCGTCGATCACCACGACATTGGAGATCACCACGTCGCACGTGTCGCGAACGGTGATCGCCTTCAGGTGCAGCCCGTCCCGGGCCGTCTTCCCGAAGCCGGCGAGAAACTCGTCACCGGGCAGCGCCGAATCCTGCTCGATCTCGACCACCAGCCCCGAATCCCCGAGCCGCATCCGGTCCCCGGCCCGGGGACCGTACGTGGACGCGTAGTCGCGCGGGTCCATCACCTCGCCGCCACCACCACTCACGAGCCGTCACCTTCCTTGCCGGACCCGGAACCCGATGCCCCATCGGAACCCGACACGCCGTCGGTACCGCCCACACCCGAACCACCCGGCTCCGCCCCCGCGTACCCGCACGCGTGTGCCTTCCGCAGCGCCTCCTCGCGGGCCCCCGGCGCGTCCAACGGTCCGTCCACGAGTCCCGCGAAACCGATCGCCACCCGCGCGCCGCCGATCGGTACCAACCGCACGTCGACGGTCGCTCCCGGATCGAACCGCACGGTGGACCCCGCCGGGATGGCCAACCGCCGGCCGTACCCCGCCGCCCGGTCGAAGCGCAGCCGCGGGTTGGTCTCGAAGAAGTGGAAGTGCGACGTGACGCTGATCGGTACCTCGGACGTATTGGTCACCGGCACCACCACCAGGTCGGCATCGGCATACGGGTCCACCGCGGGTCCGCCCGGGATCACCGCGCCCGGCGCGTCGTCGCCCAGCGAGCCGGGCCCCGACACCGGTGCCGCGACCGCGCCCGAGCGCGAACCGTGCCCGTGACAGTGCACCTCGCCCGCACCCGCCGGCAGTCCCTCGCCGGAGCGGAACGGATCGGTCACCACGGCCAGTCGGGTCGCGTCCTCGAAGACCGCCTCGACCTTGACGTCCGCCAGCACGTCCACGACCCCCGGCAGCACGTCGGTCACCCCGAGGACCGAACGCCCGGCGTCGATCGCATCGGCCAACCGCGCCCCGTCCCGAGCCGCCTCACAGACCGTGTCCGCGATCAGCGCGGCGGCCTCGGGCACGTTCAGGAGCAGCCCCCGGGCGCGCCGCGCGCGGGCCAACTCGGCGGCCGTGAAGATCAGCAGCCGGTCCCGCTCGGTGGGCGTCAGCCGCATCCGTACCTCCGTATTGAATGGCGTTCAATCGGCATTGAACGCCATTCAATACGGGCATGTCAACGCCCTCGCCCCGTGCCCCGACCGAGTGTCGAGCGACCCACCCGACACCCGCCCCGACACCCCCGCCCGGACCGACTCACCCGCCCAGCCGTACCGCCAACCCGTCCAGCAGCAGCCGCAACCCCGCCTCGAAGCCGCGCTCGTTCAGGGTCCGCGCGTCGCTCGCGGCCAGTGACTCGGCAAGCGCGGGATAGTCGGCCCGATAGTCCGCGACCGGCCGGACGAAGCCCTCCACATAGGTCTCGATCACCGACCCGACCACCAGGTAGTCGAGCGCCGCGGAGACCTCCGCCGCCTCGGCCGGGCTCAGCCCGATCCGGACCAGCATCCGGGCGGTGGCGTCGTACGCGCCCAGCGCCTGTTCGGTGGTCACCGGCCGACGGGCGATCACCGGCAGCGCCTCGGGGTGGCGCAGATAGGCCGCCCGGTAGCCGCGCGCAAATGCCGCGATGCCCACCCGCCAGTCCGGATCCTCCAGCGGCGCGTGGTCGATCTCCCGGGTTATCACCACGGTGATCGCGTCCAACAACTCCTCCTTGGACGCCACGTGGTTGTAGAGCGAGGGCCCCTGCACGTCGAGCCGCCGGGCCAGGGCCCGCATGGTCAGCGCGGCCATGCCCTGCTCGTCCACGAGTTCCACCGCGGCCCGGGCGATCAGTTCGCGGTCGAGTTTGGGACGGCTCGGTCGACCCATCGTGCGTTCACCTCGTGCCATTCGCGAGCACCGCTGTCGGTCACTCTGCGTTGCCAACCTAGCCGGAAGTGCACTCTTCCCCTACACCCGGTGGACGGTTAAGGTCCTCAAACTAACTAAGTAAGTTTAACCGTCCCCGCTGCGAGGTCCCGATGAACCACGGCACTTCTCGCCCACCGACACCGGCCGCGTCCGCGTCGCCCGCCTCGACCCGCGTGGTCGATCACGACGCCGAACGACTCGGCGAGCTGGGATACGAACAGGAGCTCAAGCGCAGTCTGAGCGTCCTGGGCAACATCGCCATCGGCTTCGCGACGGTCTCGCCCGTGGTCGGGCTGTACGCGGTCGCGCAGGTCGGCACCTCCATCGCGGGACCCGCGTGGGTATGGGTGCTGCCGATCTGCCTGCTCGGCCAGGCGCTGCTGATGTGCGTGTACTCCGAGCTGTCCTCGCAATATCCGATCGCGGGCGGCGCCTACCAGTGGGCCCGCCGCCTGGTCGGCCCCACCTACGCGTGGCTCGCGGGCTGGGTCGGACTATGCGCGGTGGTGTTCGCCAACACCACGATCGTCTACCTCGGCTCGCCGTGGTTCTTCGCGCTGTTCGACGCCCGACCCACCCCGGGCCGGATCGTCGTGGTGGCGGCGATCTTCCTGATCTGTTGTACCGCGATCAACGCGTACGGCATCGATCTGCTGCGCTGGCTCCTCGCGGCCGGCATCGCGGCGGAGGCGCTCGCCTCGCTGGGCGTGGGATTGGCCCTGCTCCTGGCCTTCCGGGAGAACGGCTTCGCGATCCTCACCGACACGATGGGCGCCGAGGCGCTCTCCGGCGGGTCCACCTTCTCCGCCATGCTGACCGCGCTCGCCGTCGGCGGCTGGGCGTTCTTCGGCTTCGATGCGTGTGTGGCCTCCTCCGAGGAGACCAAGGACGCCGCCCGGCACGTGCCGAAGGCGATCTGGTGGACGCTGATCAGCGTCGGCGGTCTGGTCGTACTGAACGCGGTCGCCGTGCAACTGGCCCACCCCGACCCGGCGAAGGTGGTCGCGGGCGAGGACCTCGACCCGGTCACCACCGCGGTGGTGACCTCGTTCGGCTCGTGGTCGACCAAACCGTTCGTGGTCGTGGTGATCATCGCCTTCGTCGCCTGCGCGCTCGCCTCGCAGGCCGCCGCCGCCCGCGCGGTGTACTCGGTCTCCCGGGACGGCGTGTTGCCCGGATCCCGCGCGCTGCGCGTGGTGAACCGGCGCCAGGCACCCGTCGGCGCGCTGGTGATCGGCTCCGCGATCAGCTGCCTGGCCCTGCTACTTGCCCTGAACAGCGCGGCGATCGGCAGTCTGATCACCTTCGGCAGCGCCGCGATGTACCTCCAGTTCCTGCTGATCGCGCTGGCCGCGCTGATCGCCCGGCTGCGCGGCACCTGGACGCCCGGCGGGCTGATCCGGTTCGGCCGCTGGGGCACGCCGCTGAACGTGCTCGCGGTCGCCTGGCTGGCCTTCGAGTTCGTCAACATCGCCTGGCCGCGCAAGATCCTCGCGCCACCGGACGCACCCACCTACCAGATCTGGGCGGCCGTCCTGGGCATCGCCGTCGTGGTCGGCACCGGCGTGGTGTACCTGCTGGTCAAGCGCCCGCAGGACAAGGTGCGGGTGAGCGAGAGTTTCGCCGACCGCGGCGCCGTGACCGACACCCCGATCCCCCTGGAGAGCACCGCATGACCGCCGCCGACCTCGTCGTCCTGGACGCACACGTACTGACGATGGATCAGCACGCGCCCCCGACCGATGCGATCGCCGCCCGCGACGGGCAAATCGTCGCGCTCGGCGCCGACGCCCGGGCGCTGATCGGGCCGCACACCGAGGTGCTGGAGGCGCACGGACACACCGTCACCCCCGGACTGACGGACTGTCATCAGCACCCGGTGATGGGCGCGGACACCACGCGCGGAGCCAACCTGGTCGGCGCACTCACCCTGGACGAGGTATTGCGCCGGCTGGCCGAACAGGCCGCGCCGTGCGGGTCGGACGACTGGGTGATCGGCTTCGGCGGGGAGTACGCGGCATTCGCCGGGCGGGCCATCCACCGCGACCTGATCGACGCCGCGGTGGGCGGTCGGCCGGCGTTCGTCTGGATGTCGGACAGCCACACCGCGCTGCTCAGCACGGCCGCCCTGCGACTGGCCGGGCTGACCGGCCCGCGCGAGTTCGCCGACCACAGCGAGATCGTCTGCGACGAGCGCGGTCCCACCGGCGAGTTGCACGAGATGACCGCATGCCTGCTGGGCTATCGGGCGGTGCCGCCGATGCCGCGCGCCGAACTGCTCGCGCGCGTCGAGGAGTTGTTCGCCGAGCAGAACCGGCACGGGGTCACCGGCGGACACGTCCCGGACGACGCGCCGCGCACCGTCGACACGTTGGCCGGGCTGGCCGAGGAGCAGCGGCTGAGCATGCGAATCCGGCTCGCGCCGTGGTGCCCGCCGGGCGAGGTGGACCACCTCGCCGAGCGGATCGGCGAACTGCGCGCCCTGACCGGCCTGGTCCGGCTCGCCGCGGTCAAGTTCTTCGCCGACGGCGCGATCGACGGCGGCGGGGCGTGGCTGCACGAACCCGACTGTTGCGGCCAGTCGCACAGGTCGCAGTGGAAGGACTTCGACCGGTACGCCGAGGCGGTCGCGATCGCGGCCCGGGCGGGTCTCCCGGCCTGGACACACGCCATCGGCGACCGGGCCGTGTCCCGCGCCCTGGACGTATACGCCGAGCACGGCGCCCCGTTCGGCACCCGACACCGCATCGAGCACGCCGAACTGCTGAGCGACGCCGACGTCCCGCGCTTCGCCGCGCTCGATGTGGTCGCGTCGATGCAGCCGACCCACATGGACTGGTCGCTGCCGGACCACTCCGACAACTGGTCCCGGCGGGTCGGCCCGGACCGCGCCGCCCGGGCCTGGCGCTACGCCGACATCCTGGCCGCCGGCGGCCATGTGGCCCTCGGCTCGGACTGGCCGGTGGCCGCGTTCGACCCGAGGCGCACCCTGGCCGGCGCCCAACTCCGCCGCCCGGCAGGCGAGCCGGACCGGGCCCCGTACGGCGCCTCGGCCGCCATCACGGCCCGACAGGCCCTGGCCGGCTACACCACCGAGGCGGCCTACGCGGCGGGCGAGGACACCGTGTCCGGCCGCATCGCGGTGGGGCGACTGGCCGATCTGACGATGTTCGCCGCCGACCCGTTGACCTGCCGCCCGGACGACCTCCCGGAGCTGCCGGTGACGGCGACGGTGGTGGCGGGCCGCGTGGTACACCGAGCCTGACCGGCGGGGGCAGCCGGCGCCCGACCTGGCCCGGCTGCCCCCTATTGCCCGCACGCCCGCATGCCCGCGCGCCGAGTTCCCTCCCGACGTTCCTCCAGACCGTTGCTGCCGACCGTTTTGCCGACTATTCCTACCGACCCTCGAACGGCCATTCGCCGCCGTCGAGTTCGCGTCTCTCGTAGGCGGCGACGATCTCCTTCTCGGCGGCGCCCCGGCCCTCCCAGTGCGAGCCCTCCACCGATTTGCCGCGTTCCAGGTCCTTGTAGACCTCGAAGAAGTGTGCGATCTCGTTGAGTTGGAAGGCCGGGACATCGCCGATGTCCTGTATCGGCTGTTTCCGCGGATCCCGGGCCGGCACGCACAACACCTTCTCGTCCGGGCCCTTCTCGTCGCTCATCACGAACATCCCGACCGTACGACAGCGAATCACACACCCGGGAAAGGTCGGCTCGTCCAGCAGCACGAGCACATCGAGCGGGCCACCGTCGCCGCCGAGTGTGCGGTGCACGAAGCCGTAGTCGGCGGGATAGGCGGTGGAGGTGAACAACATGCGGTCGAGCCTGATGCGTCCCGTACGGCGGTCCATCTCGTACTTGTTCCGACTGCCCGCGGGAATTTCCACGACGACGTCGAACTCCACGACGGCTCCTTAACGGCCTATGGATCAAGACCGGATATACGCGGTATTCCGCATTCCTGACGTACCGTGTCGAGGACTTTCCCACGCCACCGGGCCGTTACGCACGTGAAGCACGGGACAACCGCCCCATACACCTACGCCGACCACCCGATCGCCGCGACCCTTGACTCGGTCAACTAAGTAAGGTTTCCTGTCCATCGGCCCATCCCCGCGCACCCACCTGGAGCAGCCGTGATCCGGATCGAGGACGCCGACCGCGTCCGGACCATCACTCTCGACCGTCCCGAAGCGCTCAACGCGTTCAACGAGGCGCTCTACGACGCGACCGCCGAGGCGCTGATCGCCGCCGCCGCCGATCCCGCCGTCGCGGTGGTGGTACTGACCGGCGCCGGGCGGGCGTTCTCGGCCGGCACCGACCTGATCGAGCTGGCCCAACACAACAGTGGGACCAAGGTCAAGGGAAAGCACGGCTTCGGCGGACTGATCGATCAGGTCCAGGCGTTCCCCAAGCCGTTCCTGGTCGCCGTCAACGGGCTCGGTCTGGGCATCGGGGCGACCATCCTGGGCTTCGCCGACCTGGCGTTCATGGCCGACACCGCACGGCTGAAGTGCCCGTTCACCTCGCTCGCCGTCGCCCCGGAGGCGGCGAGCAGTGTGACCTTCCCGCAGCTGATCGGCCGGCAACACGCGATGTGGGCGCTGCTGAGCAGCGAGTGGCTGAGCGCCGCCGAATGTCTGGAGATGGGCCTGGTGTTCAAGGTCTGCCCGGCCGACGAACTGCTCGACGTGACGATGCGGCACGCCCGGATCCTGGCCGCCAAGTCGATCCCGTCGCTGATCGAGTCCAAGCGGGCCGTCCTGGACGCGCTCGGCGACCAGGTGGTCCGGGCCCGCCGCCGGGAGGACGCGGCGTTCGGCCGGCTGCTCGGCAAGCCGGCCAACCTGGAGGCGCTGGCCGCGTTCGCCGAGCGCCGCGAGCCGGACTTCGCCGCGATCGACGCCCGGGAGGGCGGGGCGAGCGAGGCGGGCGCCTGATTGCCCGGGTTTGCCGGGTGGCTCCCGAAGTAGGGGGATACGGGTTTACGGGATACTGACGCGTCCGCACGATCATCCCGTCTCGCCCTCACCCTCGTCCCGTCCCCGTCCCCAGGATCAGCACCGCCATGAGCAGCCAGCAGACCCCCGAAGGCCCGGCCGCAGCCGAAGCGGGCCCCACGCCCGGCCCCGAGACCGGCCCCGACGGCGCCCATCACCACCTCGGGCACAGCCTCAAGCCGAGGCACATGACGATGCTCGCGCTCGGCGGGGCGATCGGGGCCGGGCTGTTCGTCAGCACGGGTGCCGGGATCCACACCGCCGGACCGGGCATCCTGATCTCCTACGCGCTGGCCTCGGTGCTGGTGCTCCTGGTGATGCGGATGCTCGGCGAGATGGCGGCGGCGGTACCGCGCAGCGGTTCGTTCTCCGAGTACGCCGGGGCCGCGTTCGGGCGCTGGGCGGGCTTCACGGTCGGCTGGATGTACTGGTGGATGGTCACCATCGTGCTGGCCGTCGAGGCGTCCGGCGCCGCGGCGATCGCGCACGGGTGGTTGCCGGGCGTGCCGATCTGGCTGTTCTCGCTGGTGATCATGCTGGTGTTCACCGGCGCGAATCTGCTCACCGTGCGCTCGTTCGGCGAGTCCGAGTTCTGGTTCGCCACGGTCAAGATCCTGGCCATCGTCGGCTTCCTGGTGCTCGGCGTGCTGGCCATCGTGGGCTGGCTGCCGAACACCGAGGCGCCCGGGCTGAGCAACCTCACCGGTCACGGCGGCTTCCTGCCCAACGGCTGGGACGGGGTGATCGCCGGGCTGCTCGCGGTCGCGTTCTCCTTCGGCGGCCTGGAGATCGTCACCATCGCCGCCGCCGAATCAAACGACCCGGCCCGCAACGTGGCCCGCGCGGTACGGACCGCGGTGTGGCGGATCCTGCTCTTCTACATCGGCTCGGTCGCGGTGATCGCCACCCTGCTGCCGTGGGACTCGGACCGGCTGGGCAGCCCGTACGTATCGGTCCTGGAGGATCTCGACGTCCCCGGCGCCGCACACGTGATGGACGTCGTGGTCTTCACCGCGCTGCTGTCCGCGCTCAACTCGATGTTGTACGGCGCGTCCCGGATGGCCTTCTCGCTGTCCCGGCGCGGCGAGGGGCCGAGGCCACTGTCCCGGGTGGCCGGCAACGGCGTGCCGCGCATCGCCGTGCTGGCCTCCTCGGCGTTCGGCTTCCTGGCCGCGCTGCTCAACGTGTGGTGGCCGGAGCAGGTGTTCAAGCACCTCCTGAACTCCGTCGGCGCGATGCTGCTCTTCGTCTGGTTCGCCATCGCCGCATCCCAGCTGGTGCTGCGCCGGCGGCTCGAACGTGAGGATCCGGACCGGCTGCTGCTGCGCATGTGGGGCTTCCCGTACCTGACCTGGTTCGTCCTGCTGGCACTCACCGCGGTGTCGATCCTGATGATGTTCGACGCCGACGCCCGCCCGCAGTTGCTCTCGTCGGTCGTGGTGGTGGCGGTGGTGCTGGGCTTCGCCCTGGTCCGCGAGGCCCGGCGGCGCGACCTGCGCAGGCGGGCCGCGCGCCGGTTCTGACCGTTGTCGGGCGTGCCTCAGAGTCCGGCGCGCGCCAACGCCCGGAGTTGCTCGCTGTCCGGGCACCAGTTGGAGCGCAGTTCGTCGGTCGGCCAGCCCGCCAGGCTCGCGCTCGCGGCGAAATTGGACTGGAGGTAGCCGAGCAGCGTGCGCCGCGGGTCCTCGGCACGGCGGACCACGTCGTAGGGCAGCGTCGAGCGGGAGCCGTCGGGCAGCCATTCCGCCTCGCGCGGGGACAACGGCTGCTTCTCGACGCCGTCGGGCTTGGGCGCGGCGTAGGAGTAGTAGGCCGGATAGGGGACGGCCGGGTCGCCGGCCCAGAAGCCGAACGAGATCACCTCGTGCGAATACGCCTCGGCGGTCACCGGGTCCACGCCGCTCATCGGCGGCTCGACCCGCTTGCCGGAGAACCGGGTGAGGGCGAGGTCGAAGGAGTGCCAGAACAGCTGTACGGGCGAGGTCTTGCCGTCGAACCAGCCCATGAACTCCTCGAACACGTCTGCCGACCAGGTCAGGATCCGCCAGAACCGTTCGGCGTATTCGGCCTGATAGCGCGCGTTCCCGGTGTCCTCGCGAAATGGAACGGTCAGCTGCGGGACCCCGAACGGCTTCTCCAGCAGCGGTACATCGATCCCCAGGTCGGCCAACACGCCGTGCACCGCGAGGTCGAACTCGGCCACGCTCAGCCCGTCCACGAGCGCGATCTCGCGCACATCGCCGCGATCGGTACGAAAGACCACCCGGTGGTCGAGGAAGTCGAACGCGATGTCGAACGCGACCCCGGCCACGGACAGCCGGCGGGTGGTGAAGCCGCGGGCGTCGATCGTGAAGGTGATGTTCCACCAGTGGTTCTGCGGGTGGCTCGCGGCGAGCTTCACCTTGCCGACGATCTGCGCGAAGAGGTGCAGCGTGTCGAGGGTGTCCGCCCATGCCGCGTAGGGGAGTTCGGGGAGTCCGTGGAGCCGCGCCGATTCGGCGGCCTGCGTCGGGTTGCTCGAAGGGGTGCCCATGGGCCGATTCTCGCCTCCCGAGGCCCCCTGCGTCCCGTTTTGCTCCGCCGTCCGGGCCGGCCGGGGCGATTCCGAGCCACCCTCCGAACGGGTGCGCGAGTCCGGCGCGTACGCTGCGTGCGACAACATCCCAACACCTGTACAGGGGCCCTCGTGCGCGTTGTCGTCAGTGGAGCCGGCATCGGTGGGCTGGCCACCGCCCTCAGTCTGCACGCGGCGGGTATCACCGACGTGACCGTATACGAGGCGGTCGAGGAGATCCGACCACTCGGCGTGGGCATCGGCCTGCTGCCGGACGCGGTGCGCGAACTGACCGAACTGGGCCTGTACGACGACCTCGCCGAGATCTCGGTGGTGATCGCCGAGGTGGCCCACCACGACCGCTACGGCGACCGGGTCTCCGCGGCGCCGGCGGGGCTTGCGGCGGGCGGCCCGGCGCCGCGTTTCGCGGTCCATCGGGGCGAGTTGCAGATGTTGCTGCTGCGCGCCCAACTGGCCTGGCTGGGCGCCGAGTCGCTGCGGACCGGCCTGCGGTTGAGCGGCTACGCGCAGACCGCGGACGGGGTCACCGTCGAGTTCACCGACCGGGCGGGCGAGACGGTCACCGACGAGGCGGACGTACTGATCGCGGCGGACGGCATCGACTCGGCGGGCCGCGCGCTGATGTATCCGGGCGAGGGCCCGCCGAGCCGATCCGGCGTGCTCCAGTGGCGCGGCGTGTCCCCCGCGCCCGCGCTGCTGACCGGCCACACGCTGATCACCGTCGGCGACGCGGAACAGCGCTTCACCGCCTACCCGTTGCGTGCCGCCGAGGGCGAACGCCCGGCCCTGCTCGGCTGGTCGGCCGAACGCCCCGGCTCGGGTGCTTCGATCGAGCCGGCCGACTGGACACACCCGGCCGAACCGGACGCGATCCTGCGGCACTTCACCGACTGGGAGTTCGACTGGCTGGACGTGCCGGCGGTGATCGCGAACGCGGACGTGGCGTACGAATACGCGCTGGTCGACCGCGGGCCCCTGCCCAGCTGGTCCGACGGCCGGGTCACCCTGCTGGGCGACGCGGCCCACCCGACGCCGAGCGCGGGCACGGACGGCGCGGACGGCGCCTCCCGGGCGATTTCGGACGCTCGGGCGCTGGCGGGTGAACTGGCGGCGCACGCGGACCCGGTGGAGGCGCTGGGGGCGTACGAGGCGCGGCGCCGGGGGGTGTGACGGTGGGGGTGTGACGGCGGGGTGTGACGCCGGGGTGTGACGCCGGGGAGTGTGACGGCGGGTGGTGTGACGGCCGAGGGCAACCGGCCAACCGGGCGCGAGGGTTGCCCGGGTGCCGTTTGGCGGGGGGGGTTCGGGGGACGGCGGGCCTGGCGCGGGCGCTTGGGGGTTCGGGCTCGGGGTAACGCGGCGTGGCGTGGTCGGTGACGCGGCGGGCCGGGCGGGTTGGCGGGGGTTGGCTTGGCTGTCGGCCCGACGGTGGTTGCGCGGTGGAGGCGCCCGCCGGGCGAGACGGGACGGGCGGGACGCGGACTGCGGCGGTCAACCGGGCCGGGTTGGGCAGGAGTTGGCTCGACCGCTGCCGGAGGCCCGTCGCGCAATCGGCGCTCCCGCCGCGCGGGCCGGGCGGGCCCGCGCGACAAGGGCCGGCCGGAGCAGGCGGGATGCGGGGCAGCGGCAAGCAACCGGGCTGGGTCGAGCCTGAGTTGGCCCGACCGCTGCCGGGACCGTCGGGCGATCGGTGCGCCGGCCGGATGGGCCGGGCGACAGGTGTCCGGCCAAGGGCGCGGAGGTGGGCAACGGTCGTGCCGCCCACCTCCGCGCCCTCGGCCGGTTGCCGCGCATCGCTCAGGGAAGCAGAACCACCTTGCCGACGGTGCGGCGTGCGCTCAGGGCCCGGTGTGCCTCTGCCGCGTCGGACAGGGGGAACCTGGTGATCGTCGGGGTGAGTTCGCCCGCCGCAGCAGCGGCAAGCGCGGCCTCGGCGAGGGACTTGATGCCGCCGGGGCGGTTGGTCATGCGTGGGCCGAGGGGGTTCTCGACGGCCACGCCGGCCGCCGCCGCGCGGGCTTCCAGGTCGGGGACGGCCGCCCCCGACGACCAGCCGAATGTGACGATCCGACCGCCGGCGGCAAGCAGGTCCAGGGCGGCTTCGCCGATCTTGCCGCCGACGCTTTCCAGGACCACCGTCACCGGCCGCCCGGCGAGCCGCACCTGCTCGGCCCAGTCGGCGGCGGTGTAGTCCACCGCGAGGTCCGCCCCGGACTCGGCCACCGCCTCGACCTTGGCCGCACCGCCGGCCGCGCCGATCACCACCGCGCCGACGTTGCGCGCGGCCTGGACCAGGAGCGTGCCGAGGCCACCGGCGGCTGCGGTGATCAGTACGACGTCGTCGGCGGTGAGCGCGGCCACCTCCAGGATGCCCAGCGCGGTACGTCCGGTGCCGACCATCGCCACCGCGACCTCGGCCGGCACGTCCTCGGGCAGCGGGATGAGCGCCTGGTCGTCGATGACCGCGAACTCCGCGTAGCCGCCGTTGCCATTGCCCAGGTGCGCCACCACGCGCCGCCCGACCAGACCCGGATCCACCCCGACCCCGACCGCGTCCACCGTCCCGGCCACCTCCCGACCGAGCGTGACGGGCAATTCGGGCAGCGGGAAGGGCCCCATGGTCTCCCCCGTACGCAACATCACGTCCACCAAGTGCACCCCCGCCGCAGCCACGGCGATCCGCACCTCCCCCGGCCCCGGCTCGGGAGTCGCCACTTCCTCGTAGCGCAGATTCTCGGCCGGACCGAACTCGTTCAGACGAATGGCACGCATCGAACTCTCCGGGATTCGCAGGACACCGCAGGACGGACCCCAGTCTCGAACCTCAAGCCCACTTGATGTCAACCCGACCTCAACCCGACGTCAACCCGACGTCAACCGGCGCCACCGGCGCGACCGGCGCGACCGGCGCGACCGGCGCGACCGAGGCAACCGAGGCCGCATATCGTGTCGCCATGCCCGCTGCCGAGGAGCCCGCCGCCGAGGGATTCGATCCCGAGGAAGCCGCCGCCAAGCTCGTCCACGCCCTCGCCATGCTGGGCACACCCGAGCGCGCCGAGGCCGAACGGGCGTACCTGAAGAGCGATCTCGACTTCCTCGGCGTCACCGTGCCGGTGCTGCGCAAGACGGTCACCTCGGCCGCGCGCGCCCGCCCGGAACCGACTCGGGCCGAACTCCTGGCCTGGATCGACGCGTTGTGGGCCCGACCGGTGCACGAGAGCCACTTCGCGGCGATCGAGCTGCTGCGCATCCACCTGCGCGTACTCACCCGCGCGGACCTCCCGCTCGTCGAACGCCTGATCCGCGACTCGGCCGGCTGGGTCTACGTGGACACCCTCGCGGAAAAGGTCGCCGGTCCACTGATGGGCCTGCCACCCGCCGACTTCGCCACCGCCGACCGGTGGGCCGGCGACGCCGACTTCTGGATCCGCCGCGCCGCCCTGCTCAGCCTGCTGCCGGGCGTCCGCACGGGCACGCCCGACCTGCCCCGGTTCGACCGCTACGCGGACCCGATGCTGGACGAGAAGGAATTCTTCATCCGCAAGGCAATCGGCTGGCTGCTCCGCGAGATCTCCAAACGGGACCCGGCGTACGTAGTCACCTGGACCACGGCACACCGCCCCCGAATGTCCGGCGTAACCCTCCGCGAGGCACTCCGCCGCCTCCCCGAACCCGACGCAACCCGCCTACGAACGATGCCCCGCCACCCCGCATCCGGGTAGATGCCGGGGCATCACCCGGCGGTACGTCAGCCGGCGCGCAGCATCGACAACATGGCCGCCCAGGACGCGCGAGCGACAACCAGGTGACCGAAGTTCGGGTCCTTCGAGTCACGAACAGGAACAACCGCAAAGCCGGGCGCAACCTCGACGCACTCCGCGTCCGCACTCGCCGACCTCCTCCAGAACGGAGAGACCCGAACATGAGCGACGACGAAGCCACGAAGCTCCGCAACCAACTCGCCGACCTGCTCGCGACCGATGGGGTGTTGCATTCGCCCGAATGGGATGCGGCGGTCCGGCAGGTGCCGCGCGAGGCGTTCCTGTCCGGCGGATGGTTCGAGTACGAGGACGGTGGCTGGTATCGGCCGGCCTCGGTCACGGACGGGCCGAGCGGACTCGCCAGGGTCTACGAGAACGACACGCTTGTCACCCAACTCGGCGGGATCATCGTGCCGCGCGAAGTCGACGGGCGGGTGATGCAACTCCCCACGTCGTCGAGCACCATGCCGGGGCTGGTCGTTCGGATGCTCGAAGAACTACGCGTCTCCGACGACTCGCGAGTTCTCGAAGTAGGCACGGGGACCGGCTACTCGACGGCACTGCTCACGCGTCGACTCGGCGACGACCGGGTGACGAGTGTCGAGGTCGACCGCACCCTGTCGGCAAACGCAGGGGTCGCGCTCGCCTCGCTCGATCTCCGGCCCGATCTCATCGTGGGCGACGGGCTCGCCGGCTACGGTGCGGCAGCGCCCTTCGACCGCGTGATCGTCACGTGCGGGGTACGGACCATCCCGGCCGAGTGGATCGCGCAGACCCGCCCCGGCGGGGAAATCCTCGCCCCGGTTTACGGCGGATGGATGGGCGCAAGCGAGCTGGTTCGGCTCACGGTCGCCGACGACGGCACCGCGAGCGGTCCGGCACTCGGCGGTCGAGCCGGTTTCATGATCGCCCGACCACACACGCCGCCCGCGCTCGGTCTGTTGCCCGATCTCGACGCCGGCGACGAACAACCGACCGACTTCGGCGCGGACGTGCTTGACGACGACACCGTTCGATGGGTCGCACAGTTCGCGGTACCGAGCACACAGCGGCTCACGCTCACCCGCAACGGACGGACCGAACACATGGTGATCGACGTCGAAGCCGGCGCGTGGGCGAGCGTGTACGAACGCAACGGCCGATGGCTCGCCCGGCAGGGCGGACCCGCCCGACTCTGGGACACGATCACCGAGCACGTGACCGCTTGGCGGGCGGCCGAACTGCCCGCCGAACGACTGCGGGTCCACGTGGGACCGGACGGTCAGCGCCTTGTCTGGGAGTAGCCCGAGCCGCCCCGCCCACTCGCGACCCCAACGCGCGGCCGGGCGGGGCTTCGGCAGCCCTGGGCCTACTCGGGGGGCTCGCCCTCGGCATCCCGGGTGGGGCTCCCTCACACACGACTCCGGCCGTTCCGGCTCGCCTCTTTTGCGAGGCGCGTCTTGCCCGCGGCTGCTGCTCCGACCTGACCTGCGGTGTTCCCTTCGCTCGCGACCCGGTTGTGGCCCCGACCCCGGCCCGGCCCGCTCGCCCCGCTCGTGAGCCGTGCTTCGCGGCACGGCCACCGTCCCGGCCCCGGCCCGCCCCGTCCTTCCTCGCCCCGTGTCAACGTGTCGTCAACAAGGCGCCGTGAATGATCAAGGGTGCGGTAGGGGCGGGGTTGCCCGGTATGGGGTGGTCGTAGCTTCGGAGTGAGGGCCCGCGGGTGGCTGCGGGGTCGGACTTCGGAGGCTGTCGTGTCGGACGTGTTGATCACCGATGAGGAACCCGCTACTACGACCACCGCCCGGCGCGTGCTGATCGTGCCGGTGCGGTCGACGGCCGGCGCCGAGGTGGTGCGGCTGTGCCGTGACCCGCTCGGCGCCCGGGTCGTGGTCGCCTTCACCTCGGTGGCCCGACTGCGCGCCGTGCTGGGCGTGGAGCAGGAATGGATCCGGCTCGGCGCGGGCGCGGTTCGCTCACTCGCGGACGAGGCCGGCGTCGAGCGGCTGCTGATCGACCCGGCGTTTTCGGCGCCCCCGGTGCGGCACGAGGAACCCACGCCCGACCCGATCGAGCCCGCCGCCCCCGCCCCGACCCCGGCCCCCGCCCCAGCCCCCGCCGCCGCGCCGCCGGCCGTGGCCACCGCCGGACTCGCGCCGTCGCGGGCCGTTTCGGCGAGTCGGCCGCATCTGGGCCTGGCCACCAATACCGCGTCGGATTCGGGGACCTACTGGGATCCGCAACTCCTCGGCGTACTGCGCATCACCTCGGTCGTCGCGGTGCTCCTCGTGGTGCTCTCGTTCGTCGACTGATCCGCCGTCACTCAAGCTTCAAGCGCGTGTACAAGGGAGTTGCCATGTCTGTGACGGTTGTGGAACCGACGTTGGACGCGGGCCTGTGGCCGCGGTCGGCGGTCGAGCGAGGTGGCCAACTGGCCGTCGGGGGCCTGGCCCTGGGGGAGTTGGCCGAGCGGTTCGGGACGCCGTTGTATGTGCTCGACGAACAGCATGTACGGGAAACCTGCCGGGCCTACCGGCGCGCCCTGCCCGGCGTCGAAATCGCCTACGCGGCCAAGGCGTTCCTGTGTCGCGGACTCGTCGGCTGGTTGCGCGACGAGGGATTCGGCCTGGACGTGTGTTCGGCGGGCGAACTGGAGTTGGCCGCCCTGGCCGGGATGCCCGGTGAGCGGATCATCCTGCATGGCAACGCCAAGTCGGGCGACGAACTGCGCGCGGCGTTGCGGCTCGGCGTGGGCCGGATCGTGTTGGACAACCCGGCCGAGATCGCCCGGTTGGCCGCGCTGGTGGCCCCCCGACAGCGGCAGCGGGTGATGGTACGCGTGGTGCCCGGCATCGAGGCCGGTGCGCATCACGCGATCCGGACCGGCGGCGAGGACCAGAAGTTCGGCCTGTCCATCGCGCGTGGCGATGCCGAGGACGCGGTATTGCGCGCGGTTGCCCAGCCGCACCTGGAACTCACCGGGCTGCACTGCCACTTGGGGTCGCAGATCGGTTCGGTACGACCGTGGCTGGCGGCCGTCGCCACGCTCGCCAAGTTCCTGGCCGGACTGCACGACCGGCACGGGATCGTACTGCCCGAGCTGAATCTGGGCGGTGGCCACGGAATCGCCTATCGCAGCGGCGAACACCCGCTCGACATCGAGTCGTTCGCGGTCGACGTACGCCGCCAACTGGCCCGGCAGTGCGCGCTGTACGACTTGGCCGTACCGCGCCTGATCGTCGAGCCGGGGCGGGCGATCACCGGGCCCGCCGGGGTGGCCGTGTACCGGGTGCTCGTGGTCAAGCGGACCGCACACCGGGTGTTCGTCGCGGTGGACGGCGGCATGGCGGACAACCCGAGGCCGGCCCTGTACGGCGCGCGGACCACGGTGCGGCTGATCGGCCGTACCGGCGCGGCCGACTCGCGGCGGGTGACCGTGGTCGGACGCTACTGCGAGTCGGGCGACGTATTGGCCGCCGATGTCGAACTGCCCGAGGACGTACGCCCGGGCGACCTGCTCGCGGTGCCGGCCGCCGGGGCGTACCAGCAGTCGATGGCCTCGACGTACAACCTGGTCGGCCGACCGCCGGTGGTGGCGGTTCGGGACGGGCGGGCGCGGGTGCTGCTGCGCCGCGAGGGAATCGCCGACCTGCTCGCCCGCGACACCGGCGACGAGGACTGAACGCGCGGCGCCGGCGGGCCCGTTCGGCCGGGCCCGCCGGCCGCCTGCGCTGCCCGGCGCTCGCCGCCCGGTGCTCGGTGGCTCGGCCCTCGGCGCTCAGGCCGAGCGGATCACCTCGATCGTGCTCGCGAAGCTGTCACCGCCGTGGCCTCGGGCGATCGCCCGGTCGGTGACCGACTTGATCGCCTCCAGTACGCCCACGTCCAGGCCGCGTGTCTTCGCGGCGGTGACGATGTGCTCGATGCCCGCCGCCTCCATGGTCAGGTTGTCCTGTTCGCCGGGGTAGGCGCCGGCGTCGATCGCGGCGGCTGTACCGGCCATGATGTCCGGCAGGATGCCGAAGATGACGTTGGCGAACGGCAGGAACTCGGCGGCCGATACCCCGTCCGCGCCGACCACGCCGAACGCGTGCACCAGGCCGGCCAGGGCCGTGTAGAAGAAGTCCAGCATGCCGAGGTCGTAGAGCGCGGCCAGGCCGTGCTCCTCGCCCAGGAACGGCGCGTTGGGCCCGAACGCCCGTAGCGTCGCGCCGTGTTCGTCGAAGGCGGCGGGCGAACCGCTGTACAACACAAAGCCGTTGGCGGTGCCCACGACGGGGGTCGGCACCATGATCGCGCCGTCCAGGTACGGGATACCGTGCCGCGCGGCCCACCCGGCGGTCTCGCGGGAGCGCTCCGGGGTGTCCGAGGTCAGGTTGACGAGCGTGCGGCCGGCCCACGTGTCGGTGCCGGGAATGGTCGCGTCGGCCAGGATTGTGTCGGCAATGGCGTAGTCCGTCACGCACACGATCACGAGCGGACTCGCGGCGACCGCGGCGGCAGGCGAATCGGCGCGCCGGGCACCGCGCGCGACCAGGCCGTCCGCACGGGCCGCGGACCGGTTCCAGACGGTGACCGGATGCCCGGCGGCAAGCAGCGCACCGGCCAGCGCGGTACCCATCGCGCCCAGGCCGAGCACGGACACGGGGGCGTCGGCCGGGTCGAACGGGTGGGACGGCACGGACGGGACGGGCGGGACGGGCGGGTTCGGGGCGGCAGGCATGACGATCTCGTTCCAGGCGGGAGTGGGAGCCCGAGCCGGTACCGGGTCGGTGCGCCGGCTCGCGATATCGATGCTGCGCCGGCGCTGTCGTCTGCTCAAGTACCTACTTGAAATTCAGGTACCAGAAGAATGGTAAGTATCCAGGTCAGGGCCTGATCGGCAGCCCGATCGGCAGCCCGATCAGCCTGATCAGAGCCCGACCATCGGCAGGGCGGACTCCCTGACTCCGCCGTCGGGGGCGGCCTCGACCCGATACGCCCGCGCCTCCGCCCGCTCGGCGACGAAGTGCCCTACCTCGCCGTCGACGAGGTGGATCGCGGCGCCGTCGTCCAGCGCGAAGCCGGGCGCCAGGACGCCCGCCGCGACGGCCGCGTGATAGGCGGGACGGCGGCCCGCCTCGCCGTCGTAGTGTGGGCAGAGGCTCCCCGCTGCCCACCCCAGGCCGTCCGCGAGCGGGCGCAACTCCGGTCCGTACGAGTCGGTGATACCGCCCTCGAACCAGCACAACGCACCGGCACTGAGGCCACACACGACGAGGTCACCCGCCTCGGCCCGGGCGGCGAGCGCGACGTCCAGCCCGTGCAGCCGCCACAACGCGAGCAGGTTGGCGGTCGAGCCGCCCCCGACGTAGACCACGTCCTGCTCGGCCAACTCCGCCGCGAGGTCCGCGCCGGACCGCCGGAAGAGGCTCAGGTGCCGCGCCGAACAGTCGAGCGGCTCGAACGCCCCCCGAAACCGCTCGACATAGCCCTCGGCATCCCCGGAGGCGGTCGGCACGAAGCACACGTTGGGCCGAGGCCGCCCGACCAGCGCGAGCACGTACCGATCGAGCGCGGTCGCCCCGTCGTTCATCGAAAACCCGCCGCCACCCATGGCCACCAGATGAGTTGTCATCGGGCCATCTTCCAGCCACCCGGTCAGGGCCGCCCCGTGTCGGCCCTACCGGGATGCCGGTGTGTCCTCCGTCAATCCGAACCGGGCCATCCCTTGGCTACCTGGTCAGCGCCGCCCCGTGTCGGCCTCACCAGGATGCGGGTGTGTCCTCCATCAGCCCGATCAGGCTCCCGTCCGGCCCCTTCAGGACCGCCCCCGTGACGGCCTCACCAGGATGCGGGTGTGTCCTCCATCAAGCCGATCAAGCTCCCGTCCGCCGCTTTCAGGACGGCCAACTTGCGGCCGGGCATGGTGACGATGCCGGTCTTCGTATCCCCGTTGACCACCTCGGCAATCGGCAACTCGGCCATACCGCCCCCGGTCACCTCGCCCAACGCGGTCGCCCCGGACGTGGTCAGCTCCCGCCACGCCGCCTCGATGTCCGTCACCCTCCAGAAGACCAGCGGGTGCTTGAACCACGGCAGCCGGGACAGGCCCACTTCGAACACCCCGTCGGTGAACGACGTGTAATCGGGGCTCTCCCACGCCGGCCCGTATCCCAGCGTCGCGGTCCACGCCGCCACCGCCGCAGGCATATCCCGCGCCGGATACACCACCGCGCGTACCCCGCCGAGCACATCCATTCCCCGCTCCTCGCTCCGAGTCGATCACCGACATCGGGAAACTAGCAGCGCTCCGGCCTGCGGAGATCCCCCAAGCGGGGGACCAAATCGCCCGCTCTTCGGCGTCACCGAAATCGACTCGGTCGGACCCCGCGTCGGGCGATGCGGCCCGACGCCGCGTTCGCGTGACGGGGTACGTCCGACCAAGCAGCCGGCCACCGCCGCAACGCCCGCCGCCCTGCCGATTGGCGCGTTGAAGGGCGAACTCCCGTGTGGGTCGGCCTGGTTGGTGAGCGGGTCCCCCCGAGCGCCGGAGATCGCCCTGCTCGCGCACAGTCCCACCACGTCCGGCTCGACCCCGGACCCGCCGGCGCCCCGGCGCCGTCGCACCTGCTGGGCCCGGGCACCGTCACCGGGTCCGCGTGCACGGCCGGTTCGGGGGCGAGGGCCCGCATGTCCGAGATCGCTCGGACGGCGCCGGCTGTCCTGCCCGTACCCGGCAGGCGAAGGGCTTGCCGCCGCCCCTGACACCGCAACGATGTCCGAGAACCCCCATAAGCCCCGGACCAGCCACCCCAGGGCCGGCGGGGCCACGCCACGCCGCCCCGCAGCCCCTGAAACCCCAACTTCCGCACCCAACGCAGCGGGTGGGCGGGTGGGCACAACCCTCCCGAGCCAAGTGCAACGCGACCGCAGCCCGACCCCTCAGGGCTATGTGGCCACGAGCCAGGTCCAGCTCGTCGACGCGACCAACGGCTCCCCTGCCCGGACCAACCGCTCCGCCGAGCCCACCAAACCGTTCGGCGGGCCCGTTTGTGGCTCGACGCATACGTGCTCGGGAGGCAGGTCGTACACCACCGTGTAGTCGCAGTCCGACGTCATCCGCAACCGCAACGCCCCGGGCCACACCAACGTCGCGTCGACGCCGCCCGGCGTGCCGTAGCAGTCGTCGCGAGGGCCGTCGACCGGTGGGATCCGTCGGCCCGTCGGCAGGTAGTCGGCGCCGCGTTCCTCCTGCCACGCGGGGGCGAAGGACAACTCCAGCAGCCCGCCCGTCGCCAACTGCCGCCGAAACCAAGGATGCCAACCGGCCTGCGCCGGGAACGTGGCCCCCTCGGACTCGACCCGCAAGACCGTGTCGAGGCCGTCCGGGCGCAGTGTGAAGGTCTGTTCGACCCGCCCGGCGAATGGCCACGGGTCGGTCAATGCGAACTCGAAGGTGGCCGACGAGTCGTTCGCCGCCACCTGCTTCCACTCGGTCCGATAGCCGAGCCCGTGCAGCGCATGCGGCGCCGCGTCGGCGGGGAACTCATGGACCGCGCCGCCGAATTCGAACCGGGCGTCGCCCATCCGCCCCACCCACGGCACCATCGGATAGCTGCCCCACTCGGCCGGCCGCGCGCCCTCGGTCCGGAGCAATTCGAGTCCGTGCACCCGCAGGGAGCCGAGCCGACACCCGGCGGCCGGCAACACCCGCGCCTCGGCGCCTTCGCAACGCAACCACACTTCGCCGTCGATCATGATCGGCAGATTACGCGCAGCGCTCCCGAAGCCTGTTCTCGAGCACCTTTCCGGCGGGATTCCCGGGCAGTTCCGCGACGCTCCCGATACGCTCCGGAAAGGTCTGTCGCACGCCCCCCGATGACCCCCTCATGACCCCTCATGACCCTCATCACCCCGCATGACCGCACGCGCGGCGCGGAATTCCCGGATGCCGCGCGGATTCGGCACATGCGCCGCACCCGCGTACCCAGCACACCCGGCACACCCGGCACACCCGGCACTCCCACTCACACGTACAGACTCACAGGTACAGGAAGTGCGGCGACACCACGATCACCGAAGGCACCAGGAGCGCCGCCGCCGTGAGCACCCGCAGTCCCGCCGAGGCGACCGGTGCGCCCACCCGGACCCCCGCCACCGCCACCTCCGGGTGCGCCGTCGCATACGCCTGATGCACCGTCAGCTCCTCCTGGCGCTGCTGCGGCCACGCAAAGCACGGGCAGAACGGGCCACCCGCCTGCCCCGGCCCGGACAGCTTGACGATCGCCCGGCGCAGATTGGCCCGCGCGATCGAGCCGCGCACGTCGGCGTCGGCCGCCTTCTCGGACAACTCGGCCGCGTGATCGGCCCATTCGGCGAAGAAGCGCACCGTCGGATAGGCATCGGCCAACGTGTCCGCGCAGACCATCCACTGCGCGTCGCGCCGGCGCAGATGCCCGGCCATGTGGGTGAGTACGGCGTTCAGTTCCTCGGGGCGCAGCAGGTCGAGCGCCCGGGTGGTGGCCTCCACGCGCGGCGGCCGGGACGGCAGCAGGACCAGGCGCGGCGCCTCGTCCTCGACGATCACCAGGCGCGGCCGGCCGCCGTCCTCCTCGTCAAGCAGCGGTGCGCTGTTCTCCAGCCGGTCCAACTGGACCCGCAGCGCCCGCCGGTAGTCGCCGGCGGCCCCCGCGCCGCGCCGCCAGCCGAGCGCCAGGAGCAGCAGGGCCAGGATCGCGACGGTGATCTGCGCGGCCAGCGGTACGTGCGGCATCCCGATCCGCGGCTCGAAGCCGGCCGCGCGCATCGGGGCCTGCCACAGGTCGGGGGTGTAGACCGGGATGGCCAGCGCGAACGAGGCGAGTACGCCGCCGGCCGCGGCCCGCCACGCGCGCTGCACGTGGCGCGGGCTGAAGCCGCTGCGCTCCGCCCGGCGCAACACGCGTGGGGCGGTCACCAGAATGGCCGCCGCGAAAGCCGTCAGCACAAGTCCGTACAACACGTCCCCGCCGCCCCTTTCCGGTCTCGCCCGCCCGCTTGCCCATTCGGCCCTGCAACGGTTCTAGGTGCCAAGTGGTTTCCGCGTCCAGGAGACAGGCCACATCGGCCGGGTGATTTATTCGGCCGAGGCCAACCACCCGGTGGTGTTGCGAACCCGGCAAGGACCCGGATCGAATCGGGCTCGGATCGAACTCGGATCGGGGTCGAAGCCGAATCGATTCGTATCGTCCCATCGCAACGCGCGTAATTTCGAACCGACAGGAGTGTCTTCATGCGCGAGATCTCGCGTTCCGCTGTGATCGCCGCCACACCCGACAAGATATGGGCGGTCGTCGGCGACTTCGGCGCCCTCGGCGACTGGCACCCGGTGGTGCCGCCGAGCACGATCGAGGGCGGCGGCGACGCCAACACCCCGGGCGCGATACGGGCGTTCGCGATCGACGGCGAGGTGGTCTCGCGCGAGCAACTGCTCAGCCACGACGCAGACGCGCATCGGATGAGCTACGCGCTGATCCAGGTACCACTCGCGGTGACCGACTATGTCGGCACACTGGCGGTGAATCCGCACCCGGACGGCAGCGAGGTGGTCTGGTCGGCCGTCTACGCGGGCGACGAGGACGTAGTGGAGACCGTCGAAGCGGTCTTCGCGGAGGGTACGTACGGCGCGGGCCTGACCGCCCTGCGGGAACGCTTCGCGTAACCACCGCCGCCGCCCCCCGGAACACCTCGGCCCTCCCCCGGCCACCCGGCCACCACGACCGCCCCGACCGCCCCGGCCACCCCGGCCACCGCGCGCCCCGCCCGCCCCGGCCGTCTTCGATCGTCGACCCGGATCGAAGGCGGCCGACTCGGCGACCACACCAAGCCGCCGACCCGACACCCACCGCCACCACGACCGCCCCACTCGTAGACCGCCCCACTCGTATCGCATGGTGAGACGATCGCCGTATGCTTCGGCCACCCCAACCGATCTTGAGGTGACCATGCTCCGCAGCGACCCGGACCACGCCGCGTCCGCCCTCGGCGCCGACCACGCCGCGTCCGCGCTCGGCATCGACCTGCCCGTCCTCGAAGCCGTCCAGCGCCGCATCCTCTGGCTCGCGACGCGCATCGTCGACTCCGCCAACCACGACCGGCCCAACGCCGACGGGATCAAGGTCGGCGGGCACCAGGCGTCCTCGGCATCGCTCGTGTCGGCGATGACCGCGCTGTGGTTCGCGCACCTCGACGGCCCGGACCGGATCAGCGTCAAGCCGCACGCCTCGCCGGTCTTCCACGCGATCCAATACCTCCTGGGCAACCTGGACCGGTCCTACCTGACCACGCTCCGCGCCAAGGGCGGGCTCCAGTCCTACCCCTCCCGGACCAAGGATCCCGACCGCGAATGGGTGGACTTCTCCACCGGCTCGGTCGGCCTGGGCGCGGCGGCGCCGCTGTTCGGCGCGGCCACCCGGCGCTACGTGGACGCGCACTTCGGGCCGCGCCCCGCGTCCCGCTTCATCGCGCTGCTCGGCGACGCCGAACTGGACGAGGGCAACATCTGGGAGGCCATCGCCGACCCGGCCACCCAGGGCCTGGGCAAGGTGATGTGGCTGGTCGACTTCAACCGGCAGTCGCTGGACCGGGTGGTGCCGGGGATCCGGATCGACCAGTGGCGCGGCCAGTTCGAGGCGGCCGGGTGGCATGTGGTCGAGGTCAAGTACGGCCGCCGACTGCAGGCCGCGTTCGACCGGCCCGGCGGCGAGCTGCTTCGGGCCTGGCTCGACGCGATGCCCAACGAGCAGTACCAGGCCCTGTTCGGCCTGGCCGATCAGGACGTCCGGGCACACTTCCTGGACGGCGCGCCGGCCGGCGTCGCGGAGACCGTCGCGGAGGTACCGGACGCCGAACTGCACGCGCTGGTCACCGATCTCGGCGGGCACGACATCGCCGCACTGCTCGACGCCTACCAGCGCTGCGACGCGGTCACCGACCGGCCCAGCGTGGTCTTCGCCTACACGGTCAAGGGCTGGGGCCTGCCGATGGCGGGCAACCCGCGCAACCACTCGGCGCTGCTGAGCGGGGATCAGGTGGCCACGCTGCGCGCCGAGTTCGGGCTGACCGAGGGCACCGAGTGGGACCGCTTCGACGCCGCCACCCCCGAGGGCATCCTGGCCGGGCAGCGCCGCGAACACCTGGCCCGCGCCGCCAAGCCGGGCCCGCTCGGCGTGCCGGTGACCCCGGCCACCAACCAGCGGATGACCAAGCCGGTCTCCACCCAGGAGACTTTCGGCCGGGTCCTGGTCGACCTCTCCCGCGACCCGGCGCTCGCGCCCTACCTGGTCACCACCGCGCCGGACGTGGCCACCTCGACCAACCTGGCCGGTTTCATCAACCGCACCGGGGTGTTCGCCCCCACCGACCGCCGGGCCTGGTCCGGCGACGGCGCGCTGAAGTGGATCGAGGGTCCGGGCGGGCAGCACATCGAACTGGGCATCTCCGAGATGAACCTGTTCCTGCTGCTCGAACAGCTGGGCCTGGCCGGGGACTTGTCCGGCCAGCCGCTGATCCCGATCGGCACGGTCTACGACCCGTTCGTCTGCCGCGGCCTGGACGCCTTCATCCACGCGGTCTACTCCGGCTCGCGGTTCATCGTCGCCGGCACCCCCTCGGGCGTGACCCTCGCCCCCGAAGGCGGCGCGCACCAGTCCACGATCACCGCGTCGATCGGGCTCGAACTGCCCGGCACCACGCTGCTCGAACCCGCCTACGGCACCGCCCTGGACTGGCTGCTGTGCGACGCGGTGGGGCGGATCGCGAGCGGCCCGGACCATGGGGTCGACCCGGACAACGGCGCGTACTACTTCCGGCTGACCACCCGCCCGATCGATCAGGCGCCGTTCGAGGCGGCCCGGACCCGGCTCGGCGACGCGGTGTTGCGCCGGCAGGTGCTGGCCGGCGCCTACCGGCTCCTGGAGGCGCCCGAGTTGCCCGGCGCGCCGAGCGTCTACCTCGCCGCGTCCGGCGCGGTGTTGCCCGAAGTGCTCACCGCCGCGCATGAGTTGCGGGACGAGGGGATCGCCGCGCAGGTGGTGGACATCACCTCGGCGGACCGGCTCTACGGCGCCTGGCAGCGCACGCTGCGCCAAGGGGTGCGCACCGCGACCACGCCGTCCGCGCCGGGCGCATTGCGCGCCGCGTTCCCGCATCGGGCGCCGGTGGTCACCGTGCACGACTCGTCCTCACACACGCTGGCCTGGCTCGGCTCCGCGCTCGGCGTGCCGTGTGTGCCGCTGGGCGTGGACCAGTTCGGCCAGACCGGCCGGATCGAGGACCTGTACGAACTGCACGACCTGCTGCCCGGTTCGATCGTCAACGCGGCGCTGGCGGCCCTGTCCCTGGACTGAGCGCCGACGCGCGGGGTGGGGCCGGGCCGGCCGGCCCCACCCCGGTGCCGCAGGCGCGGCACTGGACGCGGCGGGCGTGCTCACGCGTACGGTATGCGTGCTGACGGAGCGTCCGACGATTCGAGGAGCTGTGCATGCGACACGGGGGCATGGGACGACGGTGGAGCACGTGGACGGCGGCGGGGCTGGCCGCTGCGGTCGTCCTGACCGGGTGTTCGTCCGACTCCGGTGACAAGGGCGGCAAGAACGACAAGGGCGCGCAGGACACGACGGCCGGCGGCACCGCCGGCCCGAGCGGCGGCGCGGCGCCCGGCGGGAAGAACGACAAGGACCCGAAGTCGGTCTGGGCCGCGCTGCTCGCCGCCACCACCACACAGCAGGTGGTCGAGTACCACTCGGTACGCACCGCGACCGGCGACACCGCCAAGGAGTCCACGGTCAAGGACGAGTTCCGGACCTGGTACGACGCCGGCGCCAAGACCGCATACACCGACCGCGGTTACCAGGTCGCGACGGACGCGCCGGTCAAGCGCTCCTCGTGCGAGGCGGGCAAGGAGTGGAGCTACAACAACACGCTCGCCAAGTGGTCCGACACCCAGCGGCCATGCGTGGTGGACATGGCCCACGAGGGGAAGTTCGTCGGCGACGGCATCCTGCCCACCGGGCTGACCGCCGATCAGGCCAAGATGTTCGCCGGCCAACTCGAGGCCGTCCCCGGGTGGTTGACCCCCTCGGCGGTGGAATCCGCGCAGCAGAACGGCAAGTCGTACCTGCGACTGACCGTGGACCTGAAACCACAGGCCGCGGCGGGCTCCGCGGTCAACACCGACCTGCTGCTCAACGCGTTCCGCGCGACGATCCCGGACTTCACCAAGGGGCCCTACCGGATCGAGAACTTCGGCGAGCAGAGCGGCTCCCCGGTGCGCGCGGTGTTCTGGCTCGACCCGGCCACCCACCTGCCCGCGTACTCGGAGGTGAGCACCGCGGTGGTGGACAAGGGCGCGCCCACCGGCGCGGTCCGGCACCTGCGCACGGAATACCTCTTCGGCGCCCCCGCGCCCAAGTCGGACCGCACCGCACTGGTCCCGCTGCCCGCCCCGAGCTGGCCCGACCAGGGCACCAAGCCGCCGCAGGCCTGACCGACGCGCAGGGCGGGTCCGGTGTCGTTCGGACCGCCCTGCGCGGGTGTCGCGGATGTTCGGCGCTGCCGGGTGCGACGAGTCAGCGGGCGGCGAGCGCCGTCAGCGACTCGCGGACCGGGTCGAGCACCGCGCTCAGCCACGCGGTGTGCTCGTGCTCGGCCAGCCACGCGTCGAGTTCGGCCAGGGGCACGTACGCGACGTCGTCGACCTCCTCGGGGTTGAGCCCGAGTTCGCCGCCGACCACGCCGACGAAGAGATGGTTGAACTCCTTCTCGACCAGGCCGGAGACCTCGTCGGTGACGTCGTAGGTGACCAGCCCGGCCGACTCCAGGACGACGGGCTTGACCCCCAGTTCCTCGCTCAGCCTGCGCAACACCGCGTCCCTGGGCTCCTCGCCCGGGAACGGGTGGCTGCAACACGTGTTGGACCAGCGGCCCGGCGAGTGATACTTCGTCAGCGCCCGGCGCTGCATCAGCACCCGGCCCCGGTCGTCGAGGAGGAATACCGAGAACGCGCGGTGCAGCAGACCCGGCGGCTGATGAGCCTCCAGTTTCTCCGCGAGGCCGATGGTGTTCCCCTGCGGGTCCACCAGTTCGACCATGACCCGACCGTCCGGCTGCTCCTGCGCCATGTGCTCTCCCTGCTGTTCGGCCTTGCCTGCACAGTATCCGGCGGGCGAGGGGCGAACCGCCGATACCGCGCCGACGCCCGGCACACATCGTGGTCCGCCGGCTACATCGTTGTCTGTACGGCGGAATCCGCCGCCGCGACGATTCGGGTGCCGCGCGCGCGAGAGAGGCTGGTGGGGCCGGCTCGGCGCAATCGGTCCGAGCCGTGGGAGCAGTCGAAGGAGGAGAGCGCCGTGGTCGTCGCCATGATCGTGGCCTGCGAGGTGGGTTTCTGGGTGCTGATCGCCCTGGGCCTGCTGAGCCGCTACGTGTTGCATCGCCGGCGGCTGAGCAACGTGTTCCTGTACGGCACGCCGGTCCTGGAGCTGATCCTGCTCGTGGTCGCCGTGGTGGATCTGCGCGGCGGGGCGACGGCGGGCGCACGGCACGGGATCGCCGCGTTGTACATCGGGATCACCGTGCTCTTCGGGCATCGGGCGATCCGCTGGGTGGACCAGCGGGTGGCCTATCACTTCCTCGGCGGCCCGCTGCCGTGGCGGCCACCGCGCCGTGGGACGGCCCGAGTCCGGTACGAGGTGGTCGAGTTCGGCCGTTTCGTGGCCGCGATGGCGATCGCCGCGGCCCTGTTGGGCCTGCTGATCCTGATCACCGGTGACGCCTCCCGGACCAAGGCGCTGACCGGCTTCTTCGGCGCGTTGGGCATGATGACGCTGATCTCGCTCGTGGTGGCGGTGGTGGGCGTGTTCGAGGCGTTCGGCAAGCCGCCCAAGGCCAAGCCCGCGCCGCGCCGGCTGCGCGATCGGGCCGCCGCCTGAACGCACCGCCGGGCCGGTGCGGCCATGCCTGGGCCCCGGCGATGCCTCGGCCCCGGAACACGTGGGAGGTGTTCCGGGGCCGAGGCGGGTGTGGTGCGGAGCGTCAGCCCGTCATCCCGCCGGCGAGGCCGCCCGCGAGCGAGGCCGGTCCGGCCGGGTCCATCATCCGGGCCGGGCCCTCGAGCTCGTCGCCCGCCGGCAGGAGCTCCGGCGGGCAGTCGTCGTCGACCGGCGGCGCGTGGTGCTCCGGCATCGCGCGCTCGGAGCCGTCCGCATTGACGCAGGCGTTCCCGAACACCGGGTTCAGCACCGCGATGACGTCGATGCTGTTGCCACACAGGTTGATCGGGACGTGCACCGGTACCTGGATGGTGTTGCCGGAGACGACGCCCGGCGAGTCGGTGGCGGCGCTGCCCGCTTCGGCCGACGCGAACGCCTGGCCCCCCATCGCAACCGAACCGCCGAGAATGGCGGCGGAGACGACCGCACCCTTGGTGAGCTTGTTCACTGGTAGTTGTTCCCATCGATCGATAGACGGTGGAACGGGGGTTCCGAGACGTCCAACGCCCGAGCGGGATACCGGTGACGGGGGGCGCACGATCTTCCCCCGTAAGTAGCAACCGGTAGATGACGGAACGTCAAGTGGCACTACCGACGGGGTAATCGGCTCGATCGGCGGGGCGAGCCGAGCGGCACCCGAGCATGCGCGGGCGATCACGCGCGGGCGATCGCCTCGTGATGGTGGATCACTTCGGCGATCAGGAAGTTCAGGAACTTCTCGGCGAAGTCGGGATCCAGCTTGGCGCTCTCGGCCAGCGCGCGCAGCCGACGGATCTGTACCGCCTCGCGGGCCGGATCGGCCGGCGGCAGCCGGTGCTCGGCCTTGAGCACACCGACCCGCTTGGTGCACTTGAACCGCTCGGCCAGCAGGTGGATCAGGGCCGCGTCGATGTTGTCGATGCTGTCCCGCAGGTCCAGCAGTTCGGCGGGGGTGTCGGGCGCCTCGCCCGACGCTTCGTCAGTTGTTCCATTGGCCATAACGGGTGACCCTACCCGGCGGCACCGCGCCGGTGGGCGGATGGAGTTCGGGATCACCGGCCCCGCCCGGCATCACCCGCACCACCGGACCCAGCCGTGCGGTCGAAGGAAATATCACTACCTGTCATCTCTCGTTCTGCCAGGTGTCACATCGCCACCTGCGGGGGACCCTCTGAGTACGGTCCGCGCCGTCGGCTGTCCCTGTCGCGTCGTGACGACCGTTCGGCGGTGCTCGAGGGATGCGGCCGGAACTGCGGTAGGGGGCGAACGACATGATGGAGGAAGTGCGTCTGACGCCGAGCGAGCGGCGGATGCTGGAGGAGATCGAGGACGAACTGCGCAAGGACGAGGAACTCGATCTCGCCCTGCGGACGATGCGTCCTTCCCGCAACCGTCGACGGGCCGGTGCGCGCGGCCGGGTCGCGCCGGGCGCGGGCTCGATGCCGGCCGCGAAGCGCGCCCGCCGCTGGGGGCGCCGGCCGACGCTCTCCGGCACCTGGCATGTGCTCTTGCTCGTCGTGCTGTTCGCGGCGGTCTTCGCGGCGCTGGCCACCACGTCGGGGGTCTATCTGGTGGTGATCGGGTTCGCGCTGATCATCATGGGGTGCACGACGACGCTGGTGTGGTTGTGCGTGAGCTTCCTGTTGCGGCGCGGTGGCGGGGGCGGCGGTCGCGACAAGACGTGATCGCACGACTCCCGAGGGTGCTCATTCGGCGCCCCGGGGTGCTCATTTGGCGCGGTGGTCGCGGCTTCCGGTCGCGCGGCTCAGGCCTCGTCCGCGTGCCGCGACCATCAGCGTGCCCGCCGGGGCCGCGATGCCGAGCAGCAGGGCCGCGTCCAGCGCACCCAGGCCGCCCTGGCCGATGGAGTAGAACACCAGCGCCAGCGACGCGCACATGCACATCAACACGGCGGCGGTCATCCGCTCGGCGCGACGCCCCCGGGTGAGCAGCCAGAGGCAGCCGACCAGGCCGACGCACAACGTGACCAAAGCGGCGATCGCGGTGGTGGTCATCGCGCCTCCTCGTCTTCCTGCCCGTTCCTGCCCACGACCCGATCGGGCCGTGTCCGGCGTGTTACCCGAGACGAGCGCATCGATGCCACAACCCCACCGGAATCGAATCCTAACCTCCATGTACCCCATGGGGGTATATGGTCGGCGCCATGACACCCGCCACTCCCTCCGCCACCCTCTCCGGCGGCGGTTCCGGCCGGCCGGAACCGATCCGTCGACGGCGGTGGGCGACCGTTCGAGTGAGCGTGGTCCTCCGGCGCCACCGTCGCACCGGTCCGCACCGGTCCACACCGGTCCGCGCCACTGTGCGTAACATCACCGTTACGCTCGCGTCGAAAGTCGGAAACCGCCGAACGATTCACTCCGGGCGACATCGGTTCCCGGCGACGGGATTCCTCCGACCATCGACCCAGGTGACGGCGCGAAATGACGACACAGGACCATCCGACGGCGCTCCGGCGCACCGGCCGACCGGCTGCCTCGGGGGTGACCCGATGACGCCGGACATGCCGGTGGCCGACGTGGTGATCGTGGGGGCCGGGCCCGAGGCGATGGCGATCGCCTACGCGTTCACCCAGCGCGGGGTGCGCGATGTGATCGTGTGCGCGGCGGGGGTCGGCGGCTCGGGGCCGCCCGGGTCGACCGGCGATCCGGGTCCGGGTGGGGGCGCGGTGCACTGCTCCTCGGACGTGCCGGCGCTGGCCGCGATGGCCTGGGCCGGGACGCAGTTGTTCGAGAACGCGGCGGAGGTGCTCGGCGAGGATGTCGGCTATCGCGGCTGCGGCCGGCTGGTCGGGGTGGCCGCGGCCGACCTGGCCGCGCTGGACGCGGGGATCGCGATGCGGCGCGCGCTGGGCATCGAGGTCCGGTCGGCGGACGCGGACGCGGTCGCGGCGTACTGGCCCGAGTTGTCCGGTCGCGGCTTCGCGGGGTTCGCCCACGAGGTGCGCGGCGGCTACGCGGACACCCGGCGCACGGCCCGGGCGTTCGCCCGCGCCGCCCGGCACGGCGGCGCCGCGATCCTGCCCTGCGCGCCGGCGGTGGCCGTCTCGGCGACCCGGGATCGGGTCACCGGGGTCCGGCTGAGCGACGGCCGCGCGGTGGCGGCGGGCACCGTCGTGGTGGCCGCCGGCGCCGACTCGCCGGCGTTCGTCGCGCCGCTGGGGGTGGATCTGCCGGTACGCGCGGCCCGCGAGTTCGCGCTCCGGGTGCGGGTCGGCCGGGCGGTCGGCGAACGGCCGGTCCTGGTCGACCTGATCGGCCGCCGCTACCTGCGGCCGGACGGCCCGGACCGGTTGTTGCTCGGCATGCTCGATCCGGCCGAGGACACGTTCGACGACGAACTCGCGGCCCGCGCGTCGGCGCACCTGGCCGCGCGGCTCCCGGGCCTGCCCGAGGTCGCGCCGCCGACCACGTTCGGCACCCGCCGCGATGCCGGGCCCGACCACCTGCCGCTGATCGGCTCCACCGGCCCCGACGGGCTGTTCGTGGCCGCCGGTTGCGGCGAGCACGGCCTGGGCATCGTGCCGGCGGTCGGCATGCTGGTGGCCGACCTCCTGTGCGACGGCGCCAGCGGCCGCCCCGACATCCCGGGCACCGACTTCCACCCGAACCGCTTCCCCAGGCAGGCCGCCCACCGCCCACCGGGAGCACGCGCCCCACAACCACCGGCCCGAACAAGAGAGTCGGTGCCCGACACCACCGAACCGCCGCCCCACATCCCGGAGTCGGCAACCCGAACCCCCGAACCAGCCGCCCACGCCCCCGAGTCCCGCGTCACCCCCGTCCGGGAGCCCAGCCCCGACCGGGCATAGCCCCCGGACGGCAAGCCCACCCACCCGAGCCCGACCTCGGCACCGAGCAAGGCCCCGCGGCCCCCACCCGGGGCAGCACCGGGGTCGGCAGCCCCGTCCCGAACCCGCCGCCCGGGCCCCCGAGTCCCGCGTCACCGCTGCCCGGGAGCCCAGCCCCGACCGGGATTGGCACCCGGGCGGCAAGCCCAACCGCCCGAGTCCGCCCCGGCGCCGAGCAAGCCCCAGCCCCTGCCCGGGAGCCCAGCCCCGACCGCGGTTAGCCCCCGGGCGGCAAGCCCACCGACCCGAGTCCAACCCCGGCGCGAAGAAAGCTCCAGCCCCCACCCGGGACAGCACCGGGGTCGGCAACCCGCATCCCGAACCCGCCGCCCGGGCCCCCGAGTCCCGCATCACCCCCGCACGCGTACCCAGCCCCGACCGCGGTTAGCCCCCGGGCGGCAAGCCCACCGACCCGAGTCCAACCCCGGCGCGAAGAAAGCTCCAGCCCCCACCCGGGACAGC
>NZ_JBMHHY010000043.1:0-71282 GCF_049739465.1 Embleya sp. AB8 | reverse complement strand
CTCAGTCGGCTGCGGGTGATCCGACTCTTCGTGTGTACCTGATCGAGGGTCAGCCCCTTCTCCCTGCGAATCCGCTTCAGCTCCGTGCCGAGCCTGCGACGTTGCAGCACGGACCCCGAAATGACCGGCATTGGCGCCTCCTTGGGCTCATTGTGCCGCACCTCTACTCGCCAGAGGCGACATTCTACAAATCCTCTGGGATTCTCATTGACGATCTGCCGAAAATTTGAGACCGTCAGCATCGGCGACCCAAAGCGCTCATCTCATCACTTTGGGTAGCAAAGATCGCTTGCTCGCACCCCCACAGTCAGGGGATCACCGTGCCCACCGACACCCTCTTGCAGCCATCCGTGCTCCGGCTCGGCTGCGCGTTCCCCGTCCGAGCCGCGCGAGACCACGTCACGCTCCGAGGTCGGGCAGCGGGGGCCAACGCGGACGATGTGGCCTTGGTTGTTGGGGAGTTGGTCACCAACGTCTTCGTACACGGACGCCCGCGAAGCGCCGTGCTCGTGACCACCGACACCGCCGACGGCATCTTCTGGGTCACCGTGTCGGCCCGCCAGGACCCGGTGAACCTCCCGCCGCCCACCGAAGACCCGGACGCCGAATCCGGACGGGGTCTGCTCCTGGCCCACACCCTGACGACCGTCTTCCGCTGCGAGCGCCGCGCCCGTGGCTACCAGGCCTTCGTCGCCGGCTTCGCGCTGCCCGAACAAACGGGCAAGACAGCGGCCCCGCACTCGTATTCACCTTCGCCGAAGGACTCGTGACCGCATGGATTGCCCGCGCTCCCTCCCCGACCACTACCGGCTCGGAAACCCTTACGCTCCACGCCTGGTCGCCGCCGGCGAGACCTTCGACGTGATCGAAGTCGACGAAGTACTCGGCACCCTCGCGCTGGACCTCCTGCACCGTCGAGGCGTCCACGTCGGCCCGATCCTCCACGACCGCCGCCACCGCAAGATGGGCTTCCTCGTGCCCGTCACCGCCAAAGGCACCCTGTGGCGCGACCGACAGAGCCCCGCGCACCACAGCAAAGGCACCTGGATCACCTTCCCCGCCCCGCTCCACACCGACCACGCCGCCCTCGTCTGGCGAATCCCCCCGCACGAGAACGACATCCCGACTCCCCTCGCCCTCGTCCGGGCCGCGATCACCGCCGCGTCGATCGTCCTCGCCCCCGACCCGCCGGCTCCCTGACCGCCGCGCCCCCAAGACACCTCGGCGCGACCGGAACGACCCCGTCAATCAGCGGAGTTGGCCGCCCAAGCAGTTCGGCACACGCGCCGCCGGACAGCGCAGGTAGCCGTCCTCCCCCATTGCGCAAGCGAATCGAGAACGACATGCCAAGCGAACAGCGGAAACCCAAGCCCGGCGGTGGCGTCTACCGCCTTTCCCCGGCCGAGTGCGTACGCCGTGGCGGCCACAACGCCGACGGCACTACGCCGTTGCCGGCCGGTGGTACGTCGATGAGCTGCGGAGCGTGCGGCACCCAGGACACCACCAGCGGCAACCTTTAGTACCGCGCCCGGCACCAGCCGCCTGGGCGTGCGATGGAGAAGACGCACGCCGGGGTGTTCGACCGCGCGCCGACCGGCCACGGCAGCCCGTACCCGCCGCACCCGACCGATCCGGGTGATCCGACCGATCCGGGCGCGGAACGGCCAGGAGCCCGGCCTCCCTCCGTCACCGAGCCGGGCCCCTGGCCATCACGGACATAAGCCGGCGACGCCGCGTGGGCAAGTCCGTGACGGTGGACCGGCCCGGCAAGCTCAGGTGACGACGCGGACGCGCTCGGCGGTCAGCTCGTCGTCGTCGGTTCCGGCGACTTCGTACGTCACCCTGAGCCCTTCGACGACGAACGTGCTGTCCCGGAGCGCCTCCCTGGCGACCCGAACTTCCCTGCCGTCATCACCGGTGATGTAGCCGTAGCCCCGCGCCTGGTTGTACCACTTGACCACACCGCTGACTCGGTCCGCCATGCCCACCCCTCCGCTGCGTGCCTCGGTGCGGCCATCCCACCCGCCTCGGCGAACGGGCCGAAGTCCTGCCCGGACGTGACGTCACCGCACACGTCCTAGGCGTCTCCCGGTTGACCCCACAGATGTTCCATACCGCGTCCGGCGATGATTCGAACCCGGCGCGGGTGTCGATTCCTACCCGTCCGGCCCGACCAACAGGCGGGACACGAAGGCGACTTCGATGGGCGAGCCGATCGGCAACGCGGCGCCATGACCGACGACAGCCGCGAAATCGCCGCCGCGATCCCCATGAAGCCGGCCAACGCGGCTGCGACGGTCGCGCCGACCTACCTCCAAGCCGCGGACCAGGCGCGCGAGGGCACCCAGGTACCCTGCGGCCCGGTCCCGAGCGTTCCCGCAGGGCAAGGGCACCCTCACGTGCCGCGCGCCACCCACCACTTCCGCAATACTTCCTCCGCCGGCTTGCCGTGGGGCGTGTACGCGAGGTTCTTCGGCGTCTCGCCCTTGTCGGGCCAGTCGTCCCACATCCACCAGCAGACGCCGGCCCACCAGGGCTTGCCGTCGAAGAAGGAAAGCAACGCCTCGTAGGCGGCTGCCTGTTCGGCGTTGTCGGCGGTCTCGCTGACGGTCCAGGAGTACGGGGCGGTGGTGCTGCCGTGCTGGCTGACGTAGCCGGCCTCGGTGAAGAGGATCTTCCGCTGTTGGCGCTCGGAGAAGGCGGCGAGTTCGTCGGCGATGGGCTGCCATGCCTGGCGCAGCCGGGCCGGGTCGCTCGTCGCCTCCTGGGCCAGCGGCCAGTACGCGTCGATGCCGATCACGTCGAGGTCTTTCCAGAAGGAGATCTTCTGGTACTCGTCGTAGTTGGCGGCATACGTCAGCGGCCCCTGGTACCGGCCCCGGATCGCGGCGATGACCTTGCTCCAGTGCTCGCCGTCCGGCGAGGTGCCCGCGAGTTCGGTGCCGACCGAGAACTGCTCGACGCCGGACTCGGCGGCGAGTTGGGCGTAGTGGGTGATGAAGCCCTCGTAGGCCGTGAACCAGGTGTTCCGGTCCGTGGGCTTGATCGTGGCCCGATCGCCGCCCTTGGTCAGGTCGACATGGGGCTTGACCATGGTCTTGAGCCCCGCGTCGTGGGCGAGGCGGATGATGTTGCGCAGGCTCCCGTCGGTGGCGGTCTCCTTGGTGGTGCGCATGGCCGAGTCGGTGACGGTGTCCTGGTACCACGTGGGGGTGAAGGTCACCCACTTGGCGCCGGTGGCGGCGATCTGCCGTAGATACGTACCGGCCTGCGGGTTGTCGTAGTCGTCGGTGTTCCACGAGGGGAGCGTGATGCCGCGCAACCCGCTCACGTTTCCGTCGGCGGGTCGACCACTCGTACCGCTCGTACCACTCGCAGCGCTTGCAGCACTCGCGCCGGTCAGAGCGTTCGCACGACTCTGACCGCTCGGCCCGCTCGGCCCGCTCTGACCGGTCGGACCACTAGGACCGCCGGCCGAGGGACTGAGCCTGTTGTTGTCGCCACCACCACCGCCGGACGAGGAACATCCGGCGGCAACGAATACGACGACCAACGCCGACAAGGCGGCAGCCGTCCTCTTCATCGGGTTCACTGCTGAAACCACCTCACTGATCAGGACGCTCACTTGGCGCGGCAAAAGCCGGAGCCGGAGCCGAAGAAGCCGGAACCGGAACCGGAACCGGAACCGAAGTCGGACCGAAGCCCGAGCCGCGCCTACGCGCAGGTGCGCCGGACGTACTTACTCGCACCGGGCTTGAGCACATCAAGGTCGCGCTGGACGATGCTCAGCCGGTCGCCCCACTTCTCGCAGGCCGCGCTCAACCCGGCGTTGTTGTACTCGATGTCGATGACGTTGTCCCCGAACACCGCCGCGTACCTGTTGCATTCATCGTGCTGCCCACATTCCTCGGCAACGGCGAAGTCCACGCCCGCCGTGTTGCGATATGCGGCCAGCTCCGTCCCGTTCTTCTGCGCGACGGCCAGATTGCGGCTGTGCGCGCGGGCGGAGAACAGGCTCATCATGTCCACGTCGTTCTGCGGGGTGAGCAGTCCCTTAGACCGCGAGTGGGACTCGTAGTTGTCCAACTCCAGGCCGTCGAAGCCACGCGCGGCGCAACCGTCGATCCACGCGCCGACCTTGTCGGCGACCTTTGCCCGCTTGTCGGGCGTCGAGATGTCCACCACCACCTCGTTCCACTTCTCGTCGATGACCAGGTCGCCGTTGGCATCGCGCAGCAACAGTTGGGGATCCCACTGCGCTTCCTCGCCGGGCTGAATCTGGAACCCGTTGACGTAGCAGATGTTGTACAGCCCCGGCGCCGGCGAGTCGCCCCGATCCCGGCTGGTCACCTTGACCCCGGCCGGTGGGGTGTACCCGCCACCGATCTGATAATCGAAGTTCGCGCGTGTGGGCGGCAGCCGGACGGCAGTCGGCGGCGCCACCGGCACCCCCGGCGCCACCGGTGCGGATGCTGCTGCGGCAACCGCGGGCGCCGGCGCCGCCCCACCCGTCCCGGCCTGGGCGGAAACGGTGACCACACCCACCGCCACCGCGGCCGACAACACACAGCCGGTCAACTTCGTACGGCGCGACAACCGCCCAGTAATACGCACAGGATCAAACCTTTCGCTACGCCAACGGCCCCATCCCAGAAGGCCCATTCCCCACAAGATCTACAGCGGCCCTCGTGAGAATTCGATGAGGCGTGTCCCCGCCCGGCGTAGCCCGGTCGCCCGGTTCTGCCCAACCGGTGAGATGGCCTGATTCGGACCGCCACCTTTCCCGGCTGACGCAGTTGATCACCCCGAGTGTCGGTTCCCGTTCCGGCTCCCGCCGGCAGACGCCTCGACGGCCTCGATCCTGCGGAGCAAGAGCGCGGTCCCGCAGGTGGCAGCCAGGCAGACAGAGACGAGCAGATGGAAGCAACAACGGTTGCGGACGACTTGATGCCGCCCGACTCGACCGACCCGACCGACTCGACCGGCGTGGGCGGTGTAGCCGACGTGGCCGGTGATTGGTCGGACTTCGGGTGCCGGGTGAACGCGTTGAGTCCGACCGAGCTCTTCGGACGATACGAACAGTCCCGGTTCATGTATCCGGCCAAGCGGGCCAGGCTGGCACCGCATTGGCCGGTGATCCTGGAGAACTGGCAACGCGCCCGCCGGGCCGGAGAGTTGCTCAACTGGGTGGTGACCTACGACGAACCCGGCGGCGGCTGGGCCTCGATGGTGGCGTGGCGCTCCACGCACGCCGGGTGGCACGCCCAGCACCTGGTCGGTTCCGGCTCGCTCGCGGGCGGTCATGCGGTGATGCTGGCCACCCAAGCGGTGCGGCTCCGGGAGGGACGGGATCTCGCGCACCAGAACTGGTTCAGCCCCGACAACCGCTTCTCCGCACTGGCCTTCGGGGGCGCGGTGGGCCGTGTCGGGCCGGAGCAGGGCGCACTGGTGCCGGGGGAGTATCTGATGGTGCCGCTGCCGCTCGCGCGCGCCTTGGCGCCGGGGCAACAGGGCGGTGGTGTGGACGAGTTGGACGGTGGCGCCTGTCCGGAGCTGGCGGATCTGGCGCGCCGCTGCCGGGGCGGGGTGTACGCGCGGGCCGAGGGCCTGGACCGGGACGACCTGGGGCTCGGCGACGTCGACCGGCTCTACCGGCTCGTCGGCCTGCGGCGCTATCGGCGGATCTGGGTCCGGTACGACGCCGGCGGGCGGATGCGGGCGGCGGCGGTGGCCTACCGGGGTCCGCTCGGCTTCAACTTCTCCTTCCTGGAGAACCGCTGCGACCTGTTGATCTCGCCCGAGTTGGACGAGGAGGAGTCGCAGCGGGCGGTGTGCGCACTGTTGGCGGCGGCGGGCACCGCCTACGACGACTTCGAGCTCGCGGCCGTGCCCCTGGTGGCCGACGCCGCCACGGCCGGGTCGTTGGTCGCGGCCGGCGCGCAGCCCGTCCGCTCCTACAGCCAGGCGGTCTGGCTGGCCGAGGCGTTCCCCGCCTGCTACCGGCACATCGACGACCTCTACGCGCAGCGCCTGCGTGGGCGGGCCCAACACCCTCGGAGGACCGGATGAGCGTCCCGTACCTGATGGAGGACCGGCGGGAGGCCGGCCGCCTGATGGCCAAGGTCGACGCCGACCGATGGGTGCGCGAGCACCTGGCCCCGGTGCTCGGTCCCGACACCGCTGCGGTGCTCGATGTGGGCGCCGGCCCCGGCCATATCGCGGAGGCGGTGCACCGCAGCCTGCCGACGGCACAGGTGGTGGCCTTCGACGGCAACCCCGAACGACTGGCCGCCGGCACGGGCGGCCCGGATGGCGCCGCGCTCGTCCGTCGTTGCGGCGATGCCCGGCAACTGCCTTTCGAGGACGACACGTTCGACGTGGTCTACACGCGGCTGATGCTGCAGTACGTCGCCGAACGGGACCGGGCCGTGGCGGAGATGGCCAGGGTCACCAAACCGGGTGGCGCCGTCGTACTGTTCGACTTGGACGGCCAACTGGTCTGGCACGACCCGCTGGGCCCCGAACTGCGGACCACCCTCGAATCGGTCCTGGCCGCACTATCGGCGACCGGCTTCGACCCGCACACCGGGCGCAGTCTGTACCGGCTGGCCCGCCGAGCGGGCCTGACCCACCTCCAGGTCCAGGTCACCCCCTACCACCTGATCGCCGGCCGGGTAAACCCGACGGAACGCGAACAGTGGCGCCTGAAACTCGACATCGCCCACCCCGCCATCGCGCAGGCCCTGGGCTCGGCCGACCACGCCGACCAAGCGGTGGAGGCGTTCCTGGCCCACCTGGACGACGAGGACACCCTCACCTACTCGGTGGCCTTCACCGTCACCGGCCACCGCCCATAACCGGACGCATCACCGTCGGTCGTACGGCCCGCCATACGGCGGACTGTACGGCGGAGGCTGAACGGGCCAGGAGGGCGGCCCGGCAACAGCCTCCCGCCGCCGCCGACGACGCATCGCGACAGCAGCACCCCCAACACCCAGAACCACAACAACCCCGGAACCAACCAGACTCGCCACAAGCAGCCCGTTGCCGTCACCAGACTTCCCACCCGCCGCAGCACCCCCCGGCACAGCGGCCACCGACGCAGCGGCCGACGGCACGCCCGCCCCGGGGGCAGTCGGCACCACACTCGGCTTGTCCCCACGCACCCCGACAAGCGGATTCACATCCGCCGGCCCAGGCACATCGGTGGCAGCAAGCGCCTTCCGCGGACTGACCACGCCATACCCAAAGGTGTCCGAAGGGACGGGCTCATTGGGCCGATTCGCAGTATCAAGCAGCCGCCGAATCACCTGATTCGCCGTCCAATCGGGATGCACCGACCACACGAGCGCGGCAACGCCGGAGGTCAGTGCGGTGGCTGCGCTGGAACCTACGCCTACGCAGTACCTCGTAGGGGAAGTACAGGCGCTGGGGATGTCCTCTCCTGGGCTCGAGATCGATACCCACGATCCGCGCACGCCATTGCTGGCAGGAGACCCTTGTCGATCCACGGAAGAGACGGCGAGAACTCCCGGGTAGGCGGCAGGGTAGACGGGTACATCGTTCCGATCCGGCGGGTTGTTGCCGCCGGCAGCGATGACCAATTTCCCCTTGCTCAACGCATATGCCACCGCTTCGCGCAGGGCCGGAAACTCGAATGATCCACCGACGGAGAGATTGATGATCCGCGCCGAAGAGTCGGCGGCTAGGCGGACTCCTTCGCCCAAGGATGCCGGATCGTCTCCTCCGAGTGCACCCGCCCGGGCCTGAAACGGAAGGATCTTGGCGCTGGGTGCGACGCCGTAGAGGCCTTGACCACCATCGACGCGCCCCTGCCCGGCAATGAGGCTTGCCATCGCCGTCCCGTGCCCGTTGCGATCCCCCGATGCAGACAAGTCCGGCAGAACCTGTCCGACAAGATCAGGATGTGTGGCGTCGACACCCGTGTCGACCACTGCGACGGTAATGCCGGACCCCCGAGTGGTCTGCCATGCCTCATCAATCTTCCAGCTGTCGAGATACCACTGGCGTGCTCGGACGGAGTCGGCCTGCGCGGGTGGGGCGAGCAGGCCGGAACCAACGAAGGCGGTCAGGAGCACACCGAGCAGGACGGGCAGCCGGGGCATTCGGATGAAACGTCCGTTCATGCTGCGATCGTGTCCTTTGCAGTGGGTCAAAGCGTAGGTCAGTCGATGACAGGCGGTACGACGCCGGGTCGACGCGGCCCGTCCCAAGTGTTGTCGTCTTCGTCTTCGGCGCGCGTCGTGCGTCGCCGGACCTGTTCCGATCGCGTACCGCCGGTAAACGGCGTTCGCTGCCCAGGACGGGTAGAACGTGCCGAGTCGTCGACACCCGTGTCGGCCGCCTCTCCTTCCACCGGAAGTGCCCGCAGTCTTGGCGAGTTGCGGCGCGACGGGTTACCAGCGACGTTCCCGACGGATCCACCCTGTGCGGTCGCGAGCCTCCGACCGGTGGTACTTCGGCCTGCTCCCTGAGGTGTGGCCCCGGCCCCAGCAGCGCCAGGCATTCCCGCCGAGCGTCCAGGCGTGCCGGTGCTGGCCGTATCCGTCTGGCCTGGGATCGAGCCCGGGATCTCTGGCCGAGCGCTGAACGAGCCTCGAGTACCGCCGACCCCCGGAGCGCCACTGCGCGGTAGGGGTCCCGGTGACCCGCCGCTTCCCGAGGGCGCCCCTGGCATTCCACCACTTCGGGGAGGAAGCCCACCCGGGCCACTACCTCGTGGGCCGCTTCCTGGAATCGATCCGGTACGAGATGCGCCGCCCCCGGTGGACGTGAGCGGCCCGGATCCCGAGTAAGGCGGAACACCAACTGGTACGCCTCCGTTCGGAGGGCCCGAACCTGGGGAGCCTGGCGGGGTTGGACCATTACCGGAAACCTGTGGCATCCAGGGGTTGTCGATCTTGGAGTCGGGCGCCGTCAACGGACCACCGCCTTGGAGAGCGGTCGACTGAGGCACGTGCTGGGTAATATCAGGGGAGTTGCCCGGCAGTGAGTGTGGGCCGCTCTGTCCGGAACTCGCCGTCGTCGACCGGGCGTTGGGCGCGACTCCTTGCGGAGCTGTATAAATTCCGCTGCTCCCGCTGCCGCCCGCTCCCGAGCGGCCATGTGGCGAACCTGCGCCACCGGCAGAACCGCTGCCGCCCGATCCACCACCTCCGGACATATCCAGAGTGGTGAGTCGCTCTCGGTCGTCGACGATCGGCGGCGCCGGGAACACCGGCGCTGGCAGACCCTTCAGGTCCGCCGCTGCCACCCGATACGTCGAAGCCAACGTCCGCATTTGCGTTACCGCTTCGCGGTGGGCCGCGTCGACCTGGGCCTTGGCGTCCTGGTGGGCCTTGATCGGATCGACGCCACCCGGGTTGCCACCAGTGGCCTGGTTCGTCGCGGCCTTGGAGACCACCGCCACCGGACCCTGGTTCGCCGTGGCCAGAACTGTCGCGTCCACGTGAGGCATCCGCACCTTGGCCACGAAAATCTGTTGGCCGACGTGGTTGATGTGCGTACCGGCCGCCGAGACGTAGTCGCCGAGTCCCGTCGCGGCCGCGGTCACACCACCCGCCCACGTCCGGAAACTCTCCGCGCTCGGGCCCTCCCAGACACCGCTCAAAGCCTGAATGCACTGACTGAGACCGAGCGTTGCAGTCTGGATCCGTTGCGCCGTCCCATGCAACTTCTCCGCATACCTACCCAACGCATCAGGACTCGCCTGCGCGATCATCGCCTGCAACTGCTCCAGCGTGAAGCCCTCGAAGTCGGTCCCCCCGCCACCCGGTCCCCCGGAAGGCGCCCCGTCCGCATGCACCATCAGATTCCCCCTACGACACCGATCTCGCCCGATCGCGTCATCGCACAACCGCCTTGCAACAGCCCGGCCGCCTCCCCGCCGCCGAACCAGTGACCCGCCGCCCGAATCTGACGCCGTCTCACCCGGGCGCACGCCAAAACCCTCCCGCGCGCCACAGCACCCTCCATTGATCCACGAACCATCAGCACACCGCAAGAGGAATATGACATTCCGTCACAACCATGCGGATGGATACTACTGGCTACCACCGCAAATCGCCCCCTTCGGCAAGTCGGCATCTAGGGCAGCTCTCCCGTCGGTGCTCCACGCGGGCATCAAGGAACTTCGGTGCTCACGCACCGACCCTCGCCAACGCCGTACGGGCCGCCGAAGCACGGCAACGCCTGCTACCGGACGGCACGCCGGTCCGCGCCTGGTACTGCGCCGCCCCGGCCACCGACACCAACGACGACCCACCTTCGCGGCAAGCACCACGACCGCGGCGTCAAGCTCACACCACAGCCGCCCGACCTCGACCCAGCCGATGCCACCCGGCACGAAATGCCGCCGACCACACCACCAAACACCGAATCAGGTCGCTGTCCGTCGAGGCGCCACGACCTCGCCCACCTCGGCTTTACCCGAGCCGGGTTCTCCGGAATCCAAGATTCCGCGCACTCTGCCAACTTATCGACGAGCCCTTACCGGAATTGGTCATTCCGAATCATTGTCGCACTCCCACGCTTGCTCCCGATCGACTTGTGCTGTCCATCAACCCATCCATAGCGTGTTTCCCGCCGATCCGATCGACACAGGCAAACACTCGACCGAATCAAATGTTTCGAGCACCTTTCATACAAATTGTCGGGATTGCCTAACAATCGCGCAGGGGCCACAGGGGGATGACGATATGCCCGAACAGGAAATCGCAGACACGCCCATAAATCGAGCTTTCTCACCCGAATACTTTCGCACCGATCCGACGAGTGGTCCGCCGAGGAGCAGCATAATTCCGCCGGCAGTACCTTCCCATTCCACCTTATCTGAGCCGTCAGGTAAGTTCGCCGTCCGAGTCGACCAATTGGCCCCGGCAGCCTCCAAGGCAGTCTCGGTGGCCATGGAGCTGCGGAGCCTCGGTGCGGACATCAATCACGGCCCGCCGCCGGGAACCCCGGGGTTCATGACCGGCTTTCAGCTGGGCGAACTCAGTCGCGAATGGGGCGGCGCAATCGCCCATCTCTCCGACCGAGCCCAAACGGCGGCTGACAAGATCTACCGAACGCGGACAAAATATATGAACACGGAATCAAATGTTGCCACCGAGTTTACGCCGGGGTCATAGTCGTGGTCACATTTGCAGAGTTCAGAAGCGCGAACTTTGAAAGCTGGCGAGAATCCGTTCGCATGTGGAAGACCACTGCCGCCAAGCTCACGGAACTGGAGAATGCGTTCAGAACCGGGGTCAACGACGGCGTGGAGGCGGCCGGCTGGAAAGGACAGGCGGCGGGCACAGCGGATCTGGAGCTTGAGCAGACGGTCCGACAGATCGCTATTTCCGCAAACCAGGCACAAACCATCAGCGCAGCGGCAGAGCGCGCGGCGAGCGAACTCCCCGCGCTTCAAGCCAACTTGCGATCGGCCATCCAAGAAGCCGAATCCTCGGGGCTCAGAGTAATCGAGAACGCTGGCGGATTCACCGTGCAAGCTGCCGCAGCAGGGGAAGGCAGTGGTCTCACGCCTGCGGATGCAGCCAAGCAACAAAGCTCGATCGACGGCTATGTATCCCGGTTCAATACACTCCTACGCCAAGCCAGTGAAGCCGACGCCAAATTCGCTGCGGTCATGACCACCTTGATGCCGGGCGACGTCGCGGAGACTCAGCTCAATGCCTGGCAAAACAGTGTCGAAGACACCCAGCGCGTGGCCGCGCTTTACGGTGTGGGACCTGTGCCGAAACTGGATCCGGCACAGACGGCAGGTTGGTGGAGGGGGCTGTCCGATGAGCAGCGAGCCCTATATCTTGCCGCATATCCAAAACAGCTGGGAAGTATGGACGGCCTGCCGGCAGCCGTCCGTGACAAAGCAAACCGTGTGGCTCTGGACCAGCGCTTGATCGAACTGTCACCAGCGCTGGCCGCGGGCAAGTCTCCCAACTATGACAAACGTGAATGGGAGAACCTCACGGAGATCAAGAAGCAACTGGTCGCCAGCTCGGGTCGTCCATCCGGCGCGGAATTATTTCTGCTCAAGTTCGGCGACAAATTCCTTGATGGTCAGGTAGTCGTATCCGTCGGCGATCCTGATAAAGCAAAGAATATCTCCGTTTCGGTACCCGGGACCGATACAACTGTCGCGGACAGCCTCGAGAGTGGCATCAAGCGAGTAAGCGCTATCCAAAACTTGGCCGACTCGTTGAACCCCGGCGGGCAGAACAATGTAGCGTCAATCTTCTGGCTCGACTACGATGCTCCGGAGCAGAACGGTCCCACAGCTTCCGGAAGCATGGCTGGATGGGATAGATCGCAAGAGGGAGCACCGCGATTGAAATCCTTCATCAGCGGGGTTCGCGCCCAAGGAAATGATCAACACATCACGGTGATCGGCCACAGTTATGGGACGGCGCTAGTCGGCGATGCGGCAAAATCCGGAAACGGGCTGGCCGTCGACGACATCGTGTCCCTGGGCAGCCCAGGGATGCATGTCAAACACGCAAGGGACTTGCATATAGATCCCGCACATGTGTGGGCCGAACGCGCCGCACCGGGACCGACTGTAGACACGGCTGTCGTCGAAGGGGGGCAGATCTCACACGGAACCGATCACAAACCGGGCTTCCTCAGTGGTGTTGAATTTGTTGGGAGCTTAGGCACCTCTCGAGTTACTCCTACGGACACAGATTTCGGGGCCAACATCATGCGTGGGGACGCTCAGGAGCATAGCGATTACTGGGACGACGGAAGCCAAAGCCTCTTTAATCAGGCAAAGGTCGTGGCTGGTAAATATACCGATCCGGACCCGAGGCTACGACCGCAACTTAAGTAGAGGTATTCCGCGTGATCGTCTGTCGCCCTTCCGGCAAATTCGTCGCACTACCAGCGGTGATTCTTCTGAGCATGATTTCGGCATGTGGAGGCTCGGTGAAGAAGCAGGAAACCCCGAAAATGTCCGAACCGCAAGCAAAATCGGTCGTCGCTGAATACAACAGGAAGATCATCGAGGGCATCGGAGCACCCGAAGCCAAGAAAGGACCTTGGGCCGAATCTTCTCCGTGCGGGAACGTAATGAGTGGGGACTCCACCGCAAAGCACTTCCGAATGCTTCACATGCAGAATGTGGTGGTGCCTCCGCAAAATCAGGAGGCGGCTTTCCAAAAAGCGCGCACGATTGTCGAAGCCATGGGCTTCCAAACCCGAGAGTTCAGTGCGTCATCGACTCCGAACGGAGGCAGCGGCATTATGCGTGCAGTAAAACCCGTCGACGGATTTTCGGTCACCTTGCAGACTACGTCACCCGCCGTAGAAATAATTATCATGGTTTCCAGCCCATGCCTGGAGCGGGTGGCCGAATGGGAAAGTGGCGTCACGCCCGGGCCGAGTGCGGGGCGGGCCTCATAGCGGTAGTGCCAAGTCGGGCGAGCGGGGATCCGGGCCCCGCCCGCCACAGCGCCCCACCTCGCCCGAACCGCAACACCCCGGCGTCAGAACAGTTTCAGCTTGTCGTCCTCGGTGCCCCGCAGTGCGTTGTAGTCCAGCGTTACGCACGTGATGCCTCGGTCCACCGCCAATACCCGGGCCTGGGGCTTGATTTCCTGGGCGGCGAAGACGCCCTTGACCGGGGCGATCAGGGTGTCGCGGTTGAGGAGTTCCAGGTATCGGGTCAGTTGCTCGACGCCGTCGATCTCGCCTCGGCGCTTGATCTCGACCGCGACCGTCGTGCCGTCCGCGTCGCGGCACAGGATGTCGACCGGGCCGATCGGCGTCGGGTATTCGCGGCGGATCAGGGTCCAGCCGGCGCCGAGTGCGTCGAGGCGGTCGGCCAGGAGTTCCTGGAGGTGTGCCTCGACGCCGTCCTTGACCAGGCCCGGGTCCACGCCCAGTTCGTGGGACGAGTCGTGCAGGACGTCCTCGATGGTGATGATCAGCTTCTCGCCGGCCTTGTTGATCACCGTCCACACGCCGTCCCCCTCCTTGAGGGTGCACGGCGGACTCATCCAGTTCAGCGGCTTGTACGCGCGGTCGTCGGCGTGCACGGACACGCTGCCGTCCCGCTTGACGAGGATGAGCCTGGGGGCGGACGGCAGGTGGGCGGTGAGTCGCCCGACGTAGTCCACGGAGCAACGGGCGATGACGAGACGCATACCCCCGACGCTACCGCCTCCGGACCCCCTCCCCCGGCCATCCCTCCCGCGCCGCCGCAACCCGTGTGACGCACCTCATCACCACCCGCCCGCGGCACCGCCATCGCGGAAGCGGCGCGGGCCGGACCCTCCGCGCATCGAACACCGAAGACCGAACACCGACCCGTGGCACGGTCGTGTTCACCCGCCGTTCGCTATGGAGCAACGCGTACCGAATGTCCTACGGTGAGTCAGGAGACGGTGCGGGCCGGGCGGATGGGCGTTCGGGGCGTGTCGTGATCGATGCACGAGTGCCACCTGCTACGTACCGCACACGACCCGAACCGCCGGGCGAACTCGCGTACGTCCCGGCCGGAAGGAGCACCGATGTCGCTCGACGTGCCTCCGAAGCTGTTGGAACAGGCCGAACGTGGTGATGTGGACGAGGCCGAGTTCATCGACTGCGTGCGCACCTCGCTGCCCTACGCGTGGAACCTCGTCTCCTCGCTGGTGACGCAACTCCAGGTGGACGGCGGCCCGTTCGCGGACAACCAGGTACCGCCCGCGACCGAGACCGAGCGCGGCGAACTGCTCCGGGCGCTGGCCTCGGACGCGATCCGCGGCTCGCTGGAACGGCATTTCGAGGTCAAGCTCGCGTTCCAGAACTGCCACCGAGTCGCGGTCTTCCCGGCCGAGGGCCTGGACGCGGACCGGTATGCGAAGTTCACCTCGATCCGCGGCCAGTTGCTCAACCAATCGCCGACCCTGCGCGACTGCTGAATCGAGAGGGCAAAACGGAACGGAACGGGACAGAGCCGAGCCGAGCAAAGTCCGGATTGAACGGGATCGAACCGGACCGCTGACACCCGGCGGACCCCTGGGCGGCGCGGGCAGGCCTGACGGCGTGCCCGCGCCTCCGCGTACCCCCGCGTACCCACGTAACCGTGCACCCGACTCCCGACCCGAGGAGCAGCCCCATGGGCATCACGCAGCCGTTGCACCGATGGGCCCAGCAGACACCGGAGCGCATGGCCGTGGTCGACCGCGGCGAGGGCACCACCTGGCGCGAACTGCGCGAGCGGGTGGCCAAGTTCGCCGGCGCGCTGCGCGGCCTCGGCGTGCGTCCCGACGACCGGGTCGCCATCCTGGCCCTGAACTCGGCCCGCTACCTGGAGTGTCTGGCCGCGATCCCGTGGGCCGGCGGCGTACTGAATCCGGTGAACATCCGCTGGAGCCCGGCCGAGATCGCCTTCTCCCTCGACGACTCGCAGACCTCCGTACTGATCGTCGACGACACGTTCGCCGCCTTGGTGCCCACCCTGCGCACCACCTCGTCGACCATCCGCGAGATCGTCCGGATAGGAAACACCGGCAGCACGCGCAACATCGGCACCACAGGCAGCACCGGAGCCACCAGCTACACCGGCAGCACCGCCGACACCCGCAACACCGCCAACAACCCGCCGCCCGCACACGAATCACACGAATCACACGAATCACACGACTACGAGACCCTCCTCGCCGCCGCCACCCCCATCCCCGATGCCGACCGCACCGGCCGCGACCTCGCCGGGATCTTCTACACCGGCGGCACCACCGGCTTCCCCAAGGGCGTGATGCTCTCGCACGACAACCTGCTCGCCTCCGCCATGGGTGGCCTGGTCGCCACCGCCGCGTTCCGGACCGCCCCGGACGCCCGCGTACTGCACACCGGCCCGCTGTTCCACATCGCCGGCGTCGGGGTGTCCCTGATGACCTCGATCATCGGCATCCCCCAAGTCGTGTTGCCCTCCTTCGACCCCGAGCAGGTCGCCGCGACCATCCAGCGGGAACGGATCACCGAGGTCTTCCTGGTCCCGACCATGCTGCAAATGTTGCTGGACCACCCGGAGTTCGCCACCTACGACCTGTCCTCACTCCGCCTGCTCAACTACGGCGCCTCGCCGATCACCGCCACACTGCTCGACCGGGTGCTCACCGCGCTGCCCGGCACCGCCCTGATCCAGGCGTACGGGCAGACCGAACTCTCCCCACTGGCAACCCTGTTGCTACCCCAGGACCATCTCGACGCGGACCCGGTACGACTGCGCTCCGCCGGCCGCCCGTGCTTCCACGCCGAGGTACGGGTATTCGGCCCGGACGGGCTCGAACTGCCGCGCGGCGAGGTCGGCGAGATCGTCTCGCGCGGGAACCACGTGATGATCGGCTACTGGAACCGCCCGGCCGAGACCGAACAGGCGCTGCGCGACGGCTGGATGCACACCGGCGACCTCGGCTTCATGGATGCCGAGGGCTACCTCACCGTGGTCGACCGGCTCAAGGACATGATCGTCACCGGCGCGGAGAACGTGTACAGCGCCGAGGTGGAGAACGCCATCAACGCCCATCCGGACGTGGCCGGTTGCGCCGTGATCGGCCTGCCCGATCCACGCTGGGGCGAACGGGTACACGCCGTCGTCGTACCCCATCCCGGCCACCGACCGACCGCCGAAGTCCTCCGCGCCCACGTCAAGACCCTGATCGCGGGCTACAAGGCACCGCGCACCGTCGAGTTCGTCGACGCACTGCCCCTGACGGCGGCGGGCAAGGTACAGAAGTCCGTACTGCGCGAGCAAGGCAGCCGGCAGCAGTAGAGCCCGGCCAAGCCTGCACTGCCACCACCGCTGCCCACCACTGCCACCGCGACCGCAACCGAGACCGCCACCCCGACCGCCCACCACCACCCCAAAAGGCGACCACCCACAACCATCCCGAACGAACTCTCGACAAACCGCCCGCCAACAGGCACGATCGCGCCTTATGACGCTGACCCGGGGGATCGTGACGTACGCGGCCATCGTGACGCTGTTCGCCGAGGCAGGGGTGGCGCTCCTCGCCAGTAGCCTGCTCGCCCCGATCCAACTCCTGCGTCGGCTCAACGACTCCTCCGGCGGCCGGGCCGTAATCGCCCTCGCCATCGCCTTCTTCGCACTGCTCGGCATCGTGATCGCGATGTGGTCGGTCTGGGCCGCGCTGAACCTGCGCGCCCGACTGCGTACCGGCGCGACCTCGCGCAGCGGCCTGATCGGCGCGGCGAGCGTGCACGTGGCCGGCTCGGCCGCCGCGCTGCTCGCCCCGTTCGTCCTCGCGGTGACCGTGCCCGTCCTCGCCCTACTGGCCGCCGCCACCATCGCCACCCACCCGACCCGCGGCCCCCGAAAGCAGGCCACCGAGCACAGCAGCGAACACACCAACGAGCCCAACGAACACAACGAACACAACGAACACAACGAACACAACGACGATCACACCAACGAGCACACCGACGGAAGCGCTACCGCCGCCGGGTGATCCGCCGATGCCCCCGGCTGTTCCAACACGGCCGATGCCAGTGCCGCCGCTCCTCCACCCGCCCGTCCGCGGACCACGCGACCAGGTGCGGCACGCCCGGCGGGATCTCGTGGTCGCAGCCGGGGCAGCGGTAAGTCTTGGTCGCGGCCTGCCCGCTGATCGGTCGCACCAGCCAGTCCCCGTCGGCCCCCGATTCACGCTCCTCGAAACCGAGGCTGGGATCGCGGGGCTCGTCCCGGTCGGCGGACCGGGAGCGGCTGGGGGGCTTGTTACGACGCGGCACACAAAAAGGGTACGGGTGCACACGGTGCGTACGCCCGTACCCCTCTCGTATTACTGATTACTGATTACCAATTACTGATTACCAACCTCGGCTCACCACGCTTACCAACCACCGCTCACCACGCCCCGATCTACCGCCCCGATCTACCGCTTCGCGTAGTCCCGGAACCCGCGCCCGGTCTTGCGCCCCAGATAGCCCGCCGTGACCAGGTGCTCGATCAGCGGCACCGGCGACCACCCCGGCTCGCGGAACTCGGCGAACAACACCTTCTGGATCGCCAACGACACGTCCAACCCGACCACGTCGAGCAGTTCGAACGGGCCCATCGGATATCCCGCGCCCAGCTTGATCGCGGTGTCGATGTCCTCGGCCGTGGCGTAGTTGGCCTGGAGCATCCGCACCGCGTCGTTGAGATACGGGAACAGCAGCGCGTTGACGATGAAGCCCGCCCGGTCACCGCAGTCCACCGCGTGCTTGCGGGTGCGCCGACACACCTCGTGCACCGTGGCCACCACGTCGTCCGAGGTGGCCACCGTGCGCACCACCTCGACCAGCTTCATCACCGGCGCCGGGTTGAAGAAGTGCATCCCGACCACGTCGGCCGGCCGCGAGGTGGCCACCGCGCAGTCGATCACCGGCAGCGAGGAGGTCGTGGTGGCGAGGATCGCGCCCGGCTTGCAGATCTCGTCGAAGTTCTCGAACAGGGCCTGCTTGACCGCGAGTTCCTCGACCACCGCCTCCACCACCAGGTCGGCGAAGGCAAGATCGTCCAGGCGCGTGGTGCCGCCGACCCGGGCCAGTGCCTCGGCCTTGGCCGCCTCGGTCAGCCGGCCGCGCTGGATCTGCTTGTCCAGCGAGCGGATCAGCGCCGCGCGCACCCGCTCGACCTTCTCCTCGCTGCGCGCCACGTAGACCACGTCGTAGCCGGACTTGGCGAACACCTCGACGATGCCGGTCGCCATCGTCCCGGTGCCCACGACACCCACCGCGCGCACCTCGCGCGGCGTGCCCGTACCGGCGACCGCGGCCGGCTCCCCCGCCCCGGTCACCACCACCGGCGAACCGGCCCGCTCGTACGTATAGAAGCCACGCCCGCTCTTGCGCCCGAGCAGCCCCGCCGTGCGCATCTGCTTGAGGATCGGCGCGGGCGCGTGCAGGCGGTCCCGCGACTGGCGGTACATCTGCTCCAGGATCTCGTACGCGGTGTCGATCCCGACCAGGTCGAGCACCGCGAGCGGACCCATCGGCAGGCCGCAGCCGAACCGCATGGCCGCGTCGATGTCCTCGCGCGTCGCGTACTTCTGCTCGTACATCGACGCCGCGTGGTTGAGGTAGGCGAACAGCAGCCCGTTGGCGATGAAGCCGGCCCGATCGCCCGCCACCACCGGCGACTTGCCCAGTCGTTCGGCGAGCGCGACCACGTCGGCGAGCACCTCGGGTTCGGTGACCACCGTGCGCACCACCTCGACCAGCTTCATCACCGGCGCGGGGTTGAAGAAGTGCAGCCCGACCACCCGCGAGGAGCGCGCCGTGGACACCGACAGCTCGGTGACCGACAGCGAAGAGGTGTTGGTGGCCAGGATCGTCTCCGGGCCGCAGATCTTGTCGAGCTGCGCGAACAGCTCCTGCTTCTGCGCCAACTGCTCGGGTATCGCCTCCAGGACCAGGTCCGCCGCCGCGACCGCGGTCAGGTCGGTACCGAGGGTGATCCGCTCGAAGAGGTCGCGCTGCTGATCCTGCGTCAACTTCCCGCGCGCGGCGGCCCGGGTGGTCGACTCCTCGATCCGGGCCCGACCACGCGCGATCGCCTCGTCGGAGACGTCCACGGCCACCACGGTGAGCCCCGCCCGGGCCAGGACCTCCACGATGCCGGCGCCCATGGTGCCCAGGCCGACCACACCGACCGTACTGATGTCACGGGTCATCTGCTGTGCTCCTCGCTGCTGAAATGGCGTCTCCCGACCGGGAGTACGCCTTGGTTACTGCGAAGTAGTACCGCGGGTTTTCAGGAGTATGGCAGCCCCCGTCGAGCAGGCACAGGCCGCCGGGATGTGCCGTTCGCCTCGATCCGTCCCCGACCAACCCCCGAACGCATTTTCGGACATTTACCCCGATGATCGGCGAATGACTCGACGAAGGGCCGAGGGGAAAACCATCAGAGGTGAAGGATTACTTCTGTGGGCGTTCGAGCGTTGAGTTGTCTGTGGGCGCCCTGACCCCACGTCCCGCTCCGCCCGGCCGCTCCCGCCCGGTCGGGACCGGGGAACACGACGAGGAGGACGCGATGAAGTTGGGCATCTTCCTGCTGGCGGCGCAGTTCGACGCGGGCGATCACGGTGCGGTGCTCACCGCTGCCATGGACGCGGGAATCGCCGCGGAGGAGGCCGGGTTCGACGAGGCGTGGATCGCCGAACACCATTTTGTGCCGTACGGGTTGTGCCCGTCGGCGGTCGCGTTCGCCGCCATGCTACTGGGGCGTACGCGCGGGATCGGGGTGGGTACCGCGATCAGCGTGCTGTCCACGCAACATCCGGTCGCGCTCGGCGAGCAGACCGCGCTGCTCGACCAGCTCTCCGGGGGCCGCTTCACCCTGGGCGTGGGGCGCGGCGGTCCGTGGGTGGACCTGGAGGTCTTCGGCACCGGGCTGCGCCGACACGACGAGGCGTTCCCGGAGTCGCTCGACCTGTTGATGCGCTGGCTCACCCACCACCGGGTGGGCGCCGAGGGCGATCACTTCGCGTTCCGCAAGGTGCCGGTCGTACCGCGCCCGCGCACCTACCCGCACCCCCCGGTGATCGTCGCGTGCACCTCCCGGGAGAGCGCGTCGCTGGCCGCCCGGCACGGCCTGCCGATGTTGCTCGGGATGCACGCGGACGACGCGGAGAGGGCCGCGATGGTACGCACCTACGAATGCGCGGCCTCGGCGTGCGGCCGCGACCCCAAGGCGGTCCGGCACGCCGCGGCGTGCGTCGCGCAGGTCGCGGACACCCGCCGCGAGGCGACCGAGGTGCTGCGCCGATCGATGCCCAAGTGGCTGCGCCGGGGCCTGTCCGCGCATGTGACCGTGGACGATCGGCAGCGGCACATGCGCGATCCGGCCGAGTACACCGACTTCCTGTGCCGAATTCACCCGGTCGGCTCACCCGCCGACTGTGTACGGGCCCTGGAGCGCACCGCCGAGCGCACCGGGATCGACCGCTTCCTGCTGTTCACCGAGGGCGCCGGGGCGCCCTCGGTGACGCTGGAGAACGTGACGCGCCTGGGCAAGGAGGTGCTCCCGGCGCTGCGCTGACCGGCTACCCGGTGGGCGCTCCCGCGGGCGGCGCCGCCGGGGAGGATGCCGGCGCCGAGGAGGACGACGGCGGGGGTGACGCGGGCGGGTTGCCGGCCGTACTGGTGGCGGAGTGCGTCGGCGTGGTCGCCGGGCTCGACGCGGTGGTGGTCGACGGCGGCGCCGTGGTCCCCGCCGGGGTCGATGCCCGCGTCGTCGTGGCGGTGGTGGTGGTCGGCGCCGTCGCCCCGGAGGGGCCCGGCTTGTGGCTGCCGGTCGGCGGCGCCGGCTTGTCCCGGTCGTTCCTGGGTTCCGCGTCCGGACCGCGGTTGGGGGTGTTCGCGTCGTAGCTCGCCGCGCCGGTCGAGCCCACCGGATTGCGATGATCGGACTGATCCGGCGAGTCCGAGCCCATCGCGACCACGGCCGCCAGGGTGACCACGAGCAGGGCACCCGCCCCCACCGTCATCAGCACGCCGCGCCGCCCGAGCCCGCCCCGGGCCGGGCTCGGCGTACCGTCCGCCCCCGCCGCCGCGGCGGCCGCCCGGTCGCCGCCGGCCAGCGCCAACACCCGGCGATCCGCGGCCAGTCCGCGCTTGTCCGAGCCCACGTCGCGCATCCGGGTGGCCGCAACCGCCTCCTCGCGCGCGCCGCGCGAATCGCCCGTGCACAACGCCAGGACGGCCAACTCGTGCCGGAACCAGGCATGTTCGGCCGCCGCCGAGGCGCCGGCGTCGCGTGCCGAGGCCAACCCCAGGTCGAGCACCTCGCCCCAGGTGTCCCAGCGGGCCGAGGCGCCGAACGCCGGGGCCGAGGCGCGGGCCAGGGCGCGCGCCGAACCGGCCTTGCCCAACCGCTCCGACTCGCGCAGGCAGGCCAGTATCGTGTCCGCCTCGCGCGCGATCTCGGCGGCGGTGACCGAGGGATGCGAGACCCACCAGGTGAAGTGTTGTATTGCCGCCACCGCCCACGAGGACGGCCCGCGCACGATCGAGGCGACCGCCTCGGCGGTGCCGCCGGTGAGTCGATACCGGCCGAACTCGCGGGCGGCGAGGCCCGCTTCGACCAGTTCGTCGGCCGCGCCGACCGCGTCCACCGCGCCGGTCAGGGCGGGCAGGTGGACCGGGTCCGGCAGTTGCCCGTCCAGCGCGGAGGCCAGCCGCAACACCTGCTGGGCCGAGGGGGACACCAGCGGCACCAGGCGCGGTACGAACTGCCCGGGCTCACCGGGCGAGGGCAGTTCGCCGGACGAGTCCGCCGCGCCGTCGTCCAGGAACCCGTAGCCGGAGCGCCCACGTTCGCGCCGCGCGAGCAACGCGCCGGCCTGGACGAACCGGCCCGGATGGCCGCCCACCTGGAACCACAACGCGGCGGCCCAGGCCAATTCCTCGTCGTCGAGTTCGCGCCCGGCGGTGCGGCGCAGCAGATCGAGCGCGGCCTCCTGCGGCAGGCCGCCCAGGGTCAGCTCGTGCAGCGGCGAATCCCGGCGCACGATCGGATCGACCACCGCCGCACCGGCCACCAGGAAGGCGCATTCCGGTGCCATCCGCAACAGCTCGGCCACGTCGTCCTGGGGCAGCTCCAGGTCGTCCACGACCACGAGGGCGGCCACATTGGCCAGTATCACGCCCAGTTGCTCGCGGGTCGGCCGGTAGGCGGGGCCGCCGAAGCACGCGTCGTGCAGCTGCTGCAGCAGATCGCCCAGACCACGACGCCGACCGTCGAGCAGGATCACCCCGTCCGGCGCGCCCGCCGGGTCGAGCGCGGCGAGGTGGCGCAGCAGGGTGCTTCGCCCGCTCGACGACGGCCCGCCGATCCGGACCGAGGTCCCGCGTTGCAGCAGGCCGGTGAGCTCGGCGAGCTCGACGCCTCGGCCCAGCGGCGGCGGTTCGTCGGCCGGGGCCGAGGCGGGCAGTTTGCTCGGCTGCGGCGGCCGGGAGCCGGCGGGCAGCGGGCTCGCATCGGTGCCGTCGGCGCCGCCGAAGGTCAACATCAGGTCGCCGGCGATCAGTTGGAGCACCGTCGCGGCCGGCTCGTCGGACCCGCCCCGCTCGGGGCCGAGCGCCGGATCGGACCAGTCGTCGAGCCGCATCGGCTCGGCCCGCCCCAGGCGCGGCGCGGCAGCAAACCCGGAGCGGGAGTCGGCGCCGGAGTCGGAGCGAGAGCCCGGGTCGAACCCCGGCCCGGAACCGGACGGCGTCGCCCGCTTCGGGTCCCCGTCCCGGGCCGCCGCATCGGGACGTGGCCCGAACAACTCGTCCAGATAGGCGTCGTCACCACCCCACGAGTCGCTCCCGGAGCCACCGGCCGCCGCGTCGCGTACCGGGCCGCTTCCCGAGCTGCTCCCCGCACCGTGCCCGGAGCTGCCCCCCGAGCCGCCCCCGGTACCGCTCCCCGCACCGTGCCCGGAGCCACTCCCCCGGTCGTACCCGAAGTTCCCCGCCGCGTGGTCGGCCGCCGATCGGCGCGGATCGTCCTCGAAGTGCTTCTCCCCGTCCTGTTCCGGCCGTTCCCTGCCGCCGCCGTTCATGCCACTCCCTGTGCTCCCCGTCGTGGTTCCTCGACGCGCCGGTGCGGGCCGGGGACAAGTCCGGGCACCCGGGGGCGGAAACCGGTGATCAGTGTGCCGGGCGCGGCCGGCGCACCGATAGCCGGCGCCGGGTTCGTGACAAGATCGTTGAGCACCGACGCGTCGCGCACCGGAGCGGCCGAGCATGGGCTGCGTGTGTCCCCGCCGTACCGCTCCCCACCTTGCCACCTCCCGCCGTCGAGTGGGCCGCGTCCGGGTCGACCTTCGCTCCCTCTTCACAACAACAACGCGCGGGCCCGCAAGTGGTCACGGGGGCATGCTCCGTCGGGCGGGGTTGCCGGCGCCCGGGGCGGCGGGTGAGGTCGGGCCAAATCCGGCTCGCCTGCGCGGCGGCAGCGCACCTGACCCGTCCGGTCCAGCAAAAACCGTCCTCGAACGCCGGACGGGCCATGCCGGCCCATCCGCACCAAAATCAGCCCGTCCGGCGCTTGAGGACACCCGAAAAGCCACCGGCCGACAAAGCCCAGCGGCCCCCGAAAAGCCCACCCACACCGATCAGCCCGTCCGGCGTGTGCGGACAAAAGCCCGACTCAGCCCACCCGCACCGGAGCCGCCAACCCGTTCGCCTCGCGAATCACCTCGACGATGCGCCCCATGATGTCCGTGATCCCGAAGTCCTTCGGCGTGAACACCGCCGCCACCCCCTGCGAGCGCAACACCGCCGCGTCCGCGACCGGGATGATCCCGCCGACAATCACCGGCACGTCCCCGATCCCGGCCGCGCGCATCCGCGCCAACACATCGGGAATCAGCTCCAGATGCGACCCCGACAGGATCGACAGCCCCACGCAGTGCACGTCCTCCTCGACCGCCGCCGCGACAATCTGCGCGGGCGTCAGCCGGATCCCCTGGTACACCACCTCGAACCCGACATCCCGCGCCCGCACGGCGATCTGTTCGGCCCCGTTCGAGTGCCCGTCCAGGCCCGGCTTGCCGACCAACAGCCGCAGCCGCCCGCCGAGTTCCTCCCCGGCCCGGCGCACGGCGCCGCGTACCGCGGCCAACCCCGCGCCGTCCTGCACGCCGACCACCCCGGACACCCCCGTCGGCGCGCGATACTCGCCGAACTCCTCGCGCAGCGCCTGGGCCCACTCGCCCGTGGTCACCCCGGCCCGGACACACGCCAGCGTGGCCGGCATCAGGTTGACCGCCGCAGCCGCCTGCCACGACCGCGCGTCCGCCCGCAGTCGCGCCATCGCCGAGTCCACCGCCGCCGCGTCGCGCGCCGCCCGCCAGGCCCGGACCCCCTCGATCGCCGAGCGCTCCGCGTCCGGGTCGGCGCTCATGATCGCCGCGTCCAGGTCCGCGGTGAGCGGATTGTCCTCGGTGGTCTCGAACCGGTTCACCCCGACGACCACCTCCTCGCCCGCCTCGATCCGCGCCCGCCGCGCCGCGTGCGAGCCGACCAGCTGCGACTTCATATAGCCGGACTCGATCGCCGCGACCGCGCCGCCCATCGCCTGCACCCGGTCGATCTCCGCCCGAGCGCCCGCGACCAGCTCGGCCACCTTGGCCTCGATCACATGCGACCCGTTGAAGATGTCCCCGTACTCCAACAGGTCCGACTCGTAGGCCAGCACCTGCTGGATCCGCAACGACCACTGCTGGTCCCACGGCCGGGGCAGCCCCAACGCCTCGTTCCAGGCGGGCAGTTGCACCGCCCGCGCCCGCGCGTCCTTGGACAGCGTCACGGCCAGCATCTCCAGCACGATCCGCTGGACGTTGTTCTCCGGCTGCGCCTCGGTCAGCCCGAGCGAGTTGACCTGCACGCCGTACCGGAACCGCCGCTGCCTGGCGTCGCGTACGCCGTAGCGCTCCAGCGTGAGTTCGTCCCACAACTGCACGAACGCCCGCATCTTGCACATCTCTTCGACGAACCGCACCCCCGCGTTGACGAAGAAGGAGATCCGCTGGACCACCTCGCCCATGCGCTCCGCCGGCACCTGCCCGGAGTCACGCACCGCGTCGAGCACCGCGATCGCCGTGCACATCGCGTACGCGATCTCCTGCACGGGCGTCGCGCCCGCCTCCTGGAGGTGGTAGCTGCAGATGTTGGTCGGGTTCCACTTGGGGATGGTGGAGACCGTGTACGCGACGCTGTCGGTGATCAGCTTCAGCGAGGGCCCGGGCGGGAAGACGTACGTCCCGCGCGACAGGTACTCCTTGATGATGTCGTTCTGCGTCGTCCCGGTGAGGCGGGTGATGTCCGCGCCCTGCTCCTCGGCGACCACCTGATACAGCGCGAGCATCCACAGCGCGGTCGCGTTGATCGTCATCGAGGTGTTCATCTCCTCGACGGGTATCCCGTCCAGGAGTCGGCGCATGTCGCCGATGTGCGAGATCGGCACACCGACCTTGCCCACCTCGCCGCGCGAGAGTTCGTGGTCGGGGTCGTAACCGGTCTGCGTGGGCAGGTCGAACGCCACCGACAGGCCGGTCTGGCCCTTGGCTAGATTGCGCCGATACAGCGCGTTGGACGCGGTGGCCGAGGAATGGCCGGCATAGGTACGCATGACCCAGGGGCGGTCACGCTCGGTCGCGGCCGGCTGCGGGAGCGGCGAGGGCTGCGAGGGCTGAGCTGAGGGCGTCTGGCTCGCCACGGAATACCTCCGGAGGGTTCCGGACCGACCGCGGCTCGGCGACTACCGGCCTGGGCCATCCCGCTGGTCCGCTGTCACCGCGCCTGGTCGGCCCTGCTTACCACGGAGTGTACTGACGGGTAACCGCTCCGGACAGCGTGTGCTCTACCACAACTCGCATGTCGTTTCGAATCCACCCTGACACTGTGTAGCCGAAGCAGCCGAAACCCGCCCGATCGACCGGTCATACCGCGGCGGGTTGACGCAGCGTGAGGATCCGGTGCAATCGGGTCAACACCAGCACCCGGTAGACATCCGGGGTGACCCCGGTCAGCACCAACCGGCGCTCGCGCCGACCCGCACGCCGATGCGCGCCGACGATCAGACCGAGCCCAGTGATGTCCAGCGCCGGTACGCCGGTCAGGTCGAGGATCAGGTCGCCGTCCCCGTTGTCCAATGCCTCGTGCAGCGCCAAGCGCACATCGGTGGTGGCGTGTACGTCGAGCACACCGGCCAAGTGCAACTCGCGCGGGTCTCCCCAAACGTGCATCGTCTCCTCCTGGGCAATCCGTCTGTTCGATGACGGTTCGACTTCCCAGAAGAACACCCAAAACCCGATAATCCTCACCCATCGCACCGGACTTCACTCGTACCAGTGACGAATGGTCAGATGATGCGCCGATTGCCCGCCGCCCATCGGCCCAACACCCGAAGGACCGAGAGCCGACCCCCGACGCCGACCGTCAAAAACGTGAGGTGCTCTCCGGCTCCGGCTCCCGGACGATCTTCGCGCCGAGCGACTGGAGCTGCACCTCCAGGCCGGTGTAGCCACGATCGATGTGGTGCACGCCGCTCACCGTGGTGTCCCCGTCGGCCACCAGGCCGGCCAGCACCAGACCCGCGCCGGCTCGGATGTCCGCGGTCAACACCGGTGCGCCGGAAAGTTGTTCGACCCCGCGCACGATCGCGTGATGCCCGTCGGTGCGAATCGAGGCGCCCAGCCGAAGCAGTTCCTGCAGGAAGACGAAACGTGCCTCGAACAGGTTCTCCGTGATCATCGCGGAGCCCTCGGCGATCGAGTTCATCGCGGCGAAGAACGGCTGCATGTCGGTGGCGAATCCGGGATACGGCAGGGTGACCACGTCGACCGCCTTGGGTCGCCGGTCCATCACCACCCGGAAGCCGTCTCGCACATGCGAGACTTCCGCGCCGGCCAGGGTCAACTTGTCGAGCGCGATCTCCAGATGCTCGGGATGCGCGTTGCGCACCGTCACGTCCCCCAGCGTCATCGCCGCCGCGACGGCGAAGGTGCAGGCCACGATCCGGTCCGGAACGGTGCGGTGGCGCACCGGCTTGAGCCCTTCGACACCCTCGATCTCGATGGTCGACGAGCCCGCGCCCTCGATCCGCGCGCCCATGTCGGTGAGCATCGAGCAGATGTCCACGATCTCCGGCTCGCGCGCCGCGTTGTCGATCACCGTGCGGCCGTCCGCGAGCACCGCGGCCATCAGGATGTTCTCGGTCGCGCCCACGCTCGGGAAGTCCAGCCATACGGTGGTGCCCTTGAGCCCGTGCGGCGCCTTGGCGATCAATATGCCGTGCGAGTTCTCCACCGTGGCGCCCAACTTGACCAGGCCCTCGATGTGCATGTCCAGGCCCCGCGAGCCGATCGCGTCCCCACCGGGGTAGGCCACGTGTACCTCGCCGCAGCGGGCCAACAGCGGCCCCAGCACGCAGATCGAGGCCCGCATGCTGCGCACCAGGTCGTAGTCCGCCTCGAAGCGCGGCGCCGCCGGCACGTCGATCCGTACCGTCCCGGTGGTCTCCCCCTCGACCGCGCAGCCGAGCCGCCGGAGCAACTCGCTCATGATCTCGACGTCGAGGATCCGGGGTGCCTCCTCGAGCACCGTGGTGCCCTCCGCGAGCAATGCGGCAGCCATCAATTTGAGCGCGCTGTTCTTCGCGCCCGTGATCCGCACCTCGCCGACGAGTCGCTGACCACCTGTCACCCGGAACCTGTCCATCGGAGAATCGTACTGATTCCCGAGGCCCACAACGGACGAAGCCAAGCCGGGACAAAGCGTGCCGCCGGATCGGGCCCGGTGCCGCGCCCGGCACTAGGGTTCGAGCATGGTCAACCTCACCCGGATTTACACCCGTACCGGCGACGACGGCACCACCGCGTTGGGTGACATGTCGCGCACGGCCAAGACCGATCCCCGACTCGCGGCCTACGCGGACGTGGACGAGACCAACGCGGTGATCGGCGTCGCGCTCTCCCTGGGCAACCTGGACGAGGACGTGGTCAAGCTGCTGACCCGGATCCAGAACGACCTGTTCGACCTGGGCGCCGACCTGTCCACACCGGTCGTCGAGGACCCCAAGTACCCACCGCTGCGCGTGGAACAGGGCTACATCGACGCGCTCGAGGCGGCCTGCGACGAGTACAACGAGAACCTGGCCAAGCTGCGCAGCTTCATCCTCAACGGCGGCACACCCGGCGCCGCGCTCCTGCACCAGGCCCGCACGGTGGCCCGCCGCGCGGAACGCACCACGTGGGCCGCCCTCGAAGTGCACGGCGACTCGATGAACCCGCTGACGGTGAAATACCTCAACCGCCTGTCCGATCTGCTCTTCATCCTGGCCAGGCACGCCAATCGCGAGGTCGGCGACGTGTTGTGGGTGCCCGGCGCCAACCGCTGACGGCGCGCACGCGCGAACCGGCGCTGCCAGGGCGTGTCTTCAGGCTCTAGGCCACGTTGACCCGTTGCCCCGGCGGCGCCGCTTCCAGCCAGGCCAGGAAGCCGGTCAACGCGTCGTCGCTGAGCGCCAGTTCGATCCGCGCGCCCTCGTGTTCGCAGACCAGGATCACCGCGCCCGAGAGCAGCGCCAACTCCTCCTGGCCGGCCGGCTCCCGGCGGCCGATCACCTGGATCCCGGCCCGCTGCAACACCCGGCGCGGGCGCGGCGCGTAGCTGAACACCCGGAACCACTCGATGCGATCGCCGCTGTACCGGGCGATCCCGAACACCCAACCCTTGCCGTGGTCCGGATCGGCCGACGGCGCCGCCGGATCGCCGTCCTCGGCCTCCGCTGCGGCGGCCGGATCCGAAGACGCGGACGCGGCGCCCCCCGAGCCCTGAGGCCCGGACGACGCCGCGTCGGTGGTACCGGCTCCGCCGGCCGCTACGACCGGTGGACGTGTGCGCAGGGAACAGTCGAAGGTGCCCCCCGGTCGCTGGATCAGCCGGCGGCGCAGCGCGAACGCCGCGACACCGACCACCAATACGACGACCACGGCCAACACCACGCTCAGCACAACGAGGACCATCCCGATCGACCTCCTCGTTCGCGCGTTGAGCAGTGGTCCCGGCCGTGTGTCGGTCCGGGCTCTGGTGCTGCGACTGACCCTAGACCCGCCGCTGGGCGGCAAGCAGGCGCGTTTCCGCGCGCCGCTCGGCGCTGGAGTCCTTCGCCGCGCCGGCGCGCTCGAGGGCCCGCTCCGCGCGGGCGACATCGATCTCGTCGGCCAGCTCGGTGATCTCCGCGAGCAGCGAGAGGTTGTTGTCCGCGAACGAGATGAACCCGCCGTGGACGGCCGCGATGACGACCGAACCGTCGGCCTGACGGATCGTCACCGGACCTGATTCGAGCACTCCGAGAACCGGCTGGTGACCGGCCTGGATGCCGATGTCGCCGTCCGCGGTGCGCGCGATGACGATGGTGGCCTCGCCGGACCACACCTTGCGGTCGGCCGCGACCAGCTCGACGTGCAGCTCAGCCAACGTGGCTCCTCATGTCGGGTCGAAGACACGCGGGTCTTCGCCTCCGCCCTCACGGGACGGGTGGTGTTCAAGGATAGTGGCCCGGACGGGCCTGGCTCCAACCGACGCAGGCGCCGGCGGGTTTGCGGCCGGACCGGTCGGACCGGGAACCGACACGAGGGGCGGACCCATGCGGGACCGCCCCTCGTCGATCAGGCGATCGTCAGCCCTTGTTCAGCTCGGCGATCTTCTTCTCGAGGTCGTCCAGCCCACCGAGCATGAAGAACGCCTGCTCGGGAGCGTGGTCGTACTTGCCGTCGGCGATCGCGTTGAACGCCTCGATGGTCTCGGACAGCGGTACGTCCGAACCGTCGAGCCCGGTGAACTGCTTCGCCACGTGGGTGTTCTGCGACAGGAACCGCTGGATACGTCGCGCGCGGTGCACGGTGAGCTTGTCCTCTTCGGACAGCTCGTCCATGCCCAGAATCGCGATGATGTCCTGGAGGTCCTTGTACTTCTGCAGGATGTTCTTCACCCGCATCGCACAGTCGTAGTGGTCCTGCGCGACGTAGCGCGGGTCCAGGATGCGCGAGGTGGAGTCCAGCGGGTCCACGGCCGGGTAGATGCCCAGCTCGGAGATCGGCCGCGAGAGCACGGTCAGCGCGTCGAGGTGCGCGAACGTGGTCGCCGGGGCCGGGTCGGTGAGGTCGTCCGCGGGGACGTAGATCGCCTGCATCGAGGTGATCGAGTGACCACGCGTCGAGGTGATGCGCTCCTGGAGGGTGCCCATCTCGTCGGCGAGCGTCGGCTGGTAACCCACCGCGGAGGGCATCCGGCCGAGCAGCGTCGACACCTCGGAACCGGCCTGGGTGAACCGGAAGATGTTGTCGATGAACAGCAGCACGTCCTGCTCCTGCACATCGCGGAAGTACTCCGCCATGGTCAGGGCCGACAGCGCCACCCGCAGCCGGGTGCCCGGCGGCTCGTCCATCTGGCCGAAGACGAGCGCCGTCTGCTCGTAGACGCCCGCCTCCTTCATCTCCTCCATGAGGTCGTTGCCCTCACGGGTGCGCTCGCCGACGCCGGCGAACACCGAGACACCCTCGTGCAGTCGGGCGACGCGGACGATCATCTCCTGGATGAGCACCGTCTTGCCGACGCCCGCACCGCCGAACAGGCCGATCTTGCCACCCTTGACGTACGGGGTGAGCAGGTCGATGACCTTGATGCCGGTCTCGAACATCTCGGTCTTCGAGTCGAGCTGGTCGAAGGCCGGCGCCTTGCGGTGGATCGGCCAGCGCTCGGTGACCTCGAAGGTCGCCCGGTCCACGTCGAGGACCTCGCCGAGGGCGTTGAACACGTGGCCCTTGGTGACGTCGCCCACGGGGACGGAGATCTGCGCGCCGGTGTTCCTGACGATGGCGCCGCGGACGAGGCCGTCGGTGGGCTGCATCGAGATCGCGCGCACCATGCCGTCGGCGAGGTGCTGCTCGACCTCGAGGGTGAGCGTGGTCTTGCCCTCCCCCTCGCCCTGGCCCGTGAGGTCCAAGTCGACGTGCAGCGCGTTGTACATCTCCGGCATCGCGTCGACGGGGAACTCCACGTCGACGACCGGGCCGATGACGCGGGCGACGCGGCCCGTGGCAGCGGCCGTCTCAACAGTGGCAGTCATGATTTCTAATCACTCCCCGCGGTCGCGTCGGCCAAGGCGTTGGCGCCACCGACGATCTCGCTGATTTCCTGGGTGATCTCGGACTGGCGAGCGTTGTTCGCCAGGCGAGAAAGGGTCCGGATGAGGTCTTCGGCATTCTCGGTCGCCGACTTCATCGCCCGTCGCCGGGCCGCGTGCTCGGAAGCCGCGGACTGGAGCAGGGCGTTGAAGATGCGACTTTCCACATACCGCGGCAGCAGTGCGTCGAGAACACCCTCGGCCGAGGGCTCGAAGTCGTAGAGCGGGAAGGGACCGCCGGCCGGCGGCTCGTCCGTCTCCTCGACCGCCAACGGGAGCACCCGCACCGCGACCGGGCTCTGCGTGAGCATGGAGACGAACTCGGTGCTGACGAGATGAATCTCGTCCACACCGCCCTCGTCGGTGGGCGTCACGAACGCGTCGATCAGCTCACCTGCCACCTTCTTGGCATCGGTGTACTCGGGGCGGTCGGAGAATCCCTTCCACTGCCCGGCCAGGTCCACCTCGCGGAACTGGAAAAACGTGATGCCCTTGGACCCGATCACGTAGCGGCTGACCGTCTTGCCCTCGTCCTCGAGCAGCTTGGTGAGCTGCTCGGCGGCCTTGATGGCATTCGAGTTGTAGCCGCCCGCGAAGCCGCGGTCACTGGTTACCAGCAACACCGCGGCCCGCGTGGGGTTGGCCACCGAGGTGGTCAGCGGGTGCTGCGTGCTGGAGAAGGTGGCGACCGCGGATACGGCGCGCGTCAGCTCGTCGGCGTACGGCTTGGAGGCCGCGACGCGCTGTTGCGCCTTCACGATCCGCGACGCCGCGATGAGCTCCTGGGCGCGCGTGATCTTCTTGGTCGCCGACACGGAACGGATCCGACGCCGGTAGACCCGAAGTTGGGCTCCCATTGGTCAGGGTTCTCCGTTCTTTACTCGGACTTGGCCACGTGACGGGTGATCTTCTCCTGGCCGACGTCTTCCTTTGTCAGACCGGCGGGGGCCACGTCCTGGATCAGCGGCTCGCCGTCGAACTTGGTGAACGTCTGCTTGAAGGAGTCCACCGCGTCGGTGAGCGCCATCACGGTGTCGTCTTCCAGCTTGCCGGTCTCGACGATCGCGGTGAGCAGCGCCGCGTGCTTGTGCTGGAGGTACTCGTGCAGCTCCTTCTCGAAGCGCCGAATGTCCTGCACCGGCACGTCGTCCAGCTTGCCGGTGGTGCCGGCCCAGATCGAGACGACCTGGAGCTCGATCGCGAACGGCTCGAACTGCCCCTGCTTGAGCAGCTCGACCATGCGCGCACCGCGCTGGAGCGAGGCCTTGGAGGTGGCGTCCAGGTCGGAACCGAAGGACGCGAACGCCTCCAGCTCGCGGTACTGGGCCAGGTCGACGCGCAGTCGACCGGCGACGCTCTTCATCGCCTTGATCTGCGCGGAGCCACCGACTCGCGAGACCGAGATACCGACGTTGACCGCGGGGCGCACGCCCTGCAGGAACAGGTCGGACTCCAGGAAGCACTGGCCGTCGGTGATCGAGATGACGTTGGTCGGGATGTACGCCGACACGTCGTTCGCCTTGGTCTCGATGATCGGCAGACCGGTCATCGAACCGCCGCCGAGCTCGTCCGAGAGCTTCGCGCAACGCTCGAGCAGACGCGAGTGCAGGTAGAACACGTCGCCCGGGTACGCCTCGCGCCCCGGCGGGCGGCGCAGCAGCAGGGACACGGCGCGGTACGCCTCGGCCTGCTTCGACAGGTCGTCGAACACGATGAGCACGTGCTTGCCCTGGTACATCCAGTGCTGGCCGATGGCCGAACCGGTGTACGGGGCCAGGTACTTGAAGCCGGCCGGGTCGGACGCCGGGGCGGCGACGATCGTGGTGTACTCCAGCGCGCCGGCCTCTTCGAGCGAGCGGCGCACGGACGCGATGGTCGTGCCCTTCTGGCCGATCGCGACGTAGATGCAGCGAACCTGCTTCTTCGGGTCGCCCGAGCGCCAGTTGTCGCGCTGGTTGATGATCGTGTCCAGGCACACCGCGGTCTTGCCGGTCTGCCGGTCGCCGATGATCAGCTGACGCTGGCCGCGGCCGATCGGGGTCATCGCGTCGATCGCCTTGATGCCGGTCTGCATCGGCTCGTGCACCGACTTGCGCATCATCACGCCGGGAGCCTGCAGCTCCAGCGCGCGGCGACCCTCCGAGGCGATCTCGCCCTGGCCGTCGATCGGCTGGCCCAGCGGGTCGACGACGCGACCCAGGTAGCCGTCACCGATCGGAACCGACAACACTTCGCCCGTACGACGGACCTTCTGGCCCTCTTCGATGCCGCTGAAGTCACCGAGGATGACGACACCGATCTCGCGGACGTCGAGGTTCTGCGCCAAACCGAGGGTGCCGTCCTCGAACCTGAGCAGCTCGTTCGTCATGACCGAGGGCAGGCCCTCGACCTTGGCGATGCCGTCGTACGCCTCGGTGACGGTACCGACCTCTTCGCGCGCGGCCGTCTCCGGCTCGTACGAGGCGACGAAGCGCTCCAGCGCGTCCCGGATCTCCTCCGGCCGGATCGTGAGCTCCGCCATCTGGTGTCCCTGCTCTCCTAGGTGGTGGGGTTAACGGTCCGCTGTCCGTCGCTTGTCGTACGGAACCGCGGTGCTGCTGTGGGGCTCGCCGGGCCGATCCGGGGGTTTCCCCGGGTGGCCTGATTCGCCCCTGTCGTCCGGTGTCTCAACCGGCGAGCCGTCGGCCCGCTTCTTCGAGACGTGTGGTCACGGTGCCGTCGATGACGTCGTCACCGATCTCCACGCGGACCCCGCCGATGACGTCGGCATCGATTTCCACGTTGAGGTGGACCTCGCGGCCGTACATCCGGCCCAGCGCCGCGGCCAAGCGGGTGCGCTGCTCCTCGGTGAGGGGCAGGGCGACCGTGACCAACGCGACCATCCGCCGCCGGCGATCGGCGGCAAGGCGCGCGTACGACTCGAGCCCGTGTTCAAGGTTACGGCTGCGCGGGTGTGCGACAAGCCTGGTGATCAGTCGACGGGTGACGGGCTGGACCCGTTCCGCCAACAGACCGGAGACCAATTCGGCCTTGCGCTCGTTCGAGACGCCCGGGTCGGTCAGGGCGGAGCGCAACTCGCGCTCACCCGCCACGATCCGGCCGAACCGGAACAGCTCGTCCTCGAGGTCGTCGAGCTTCCCGTCGCGCTCGGCGGCGATCAGCTCGGCGGACACCGAGAGTTCGGCGACCGCGTCGACCAGGTCGGTCGGCCGCGACCAGCGCGTGTGGACGAGTCCGCCGAGCAGATCGGCCGTGGTACCGGAGATCTGACCGGAGAGGAGCTGCGTCAGGAAGGCCGCGCGGGCCTGCCCGGAGCGCGACGAGTCGGTGAGGACCCGGCGCAGCGACACCGTCCGGTCGAGCAGGATGACCACGGAGTCGAGCTCCTGGGCCAACTGGACCATGTCGGTACCGGTCGCGGTCGCGAGCGCGTCCAGGCGCTCACGGGCCGCGGCGAGGGATTCCCTGCTGGCGCCGCCCTGCATCAGCGCACCTTCTCCGCGGTCGCTCCGGCGGAAGCCTTCGCCTCCAGCTCCGCCAGGAAGCGGTCGACGACCCGACGCTGGCGCGCCTCGTCCTCGAGCGACTCCCCGACGATGCGCGACGCGAGGTCGACGGCGAGTCGGCCGACGTCCTGACGCAGCGCGTTCTGGGCCTGGTTGCGGTCGGCCTCGATCTGGGTGTGGCCGGCGGTGACGATCTCGTCCTTGATCCGCTGACCCTCGGCACGCATCTCGGCGATGGTGACCGCACCCTGCTCGCGGGCGTCCTCCGTGAGGCGGCCGGCCTCACGACGGGCTTCGGCGAGCTGGGCGCGGTAGCGCTCCAGCTCGGCCTGGGCCTCGGCCTGCGCCTCTTCGGCGCGCTTGAGACCGCCCTCGATGGCGTCCGTACGGTCCGCCAGCGTCTTCGCGATCTTGGGAAGGAGCACCTTCCACAGGAAGCCGAAAACGATGAGGAACGCCACGCCACCGATGATGATCTCGTCGAGCGGCGGGAGAAGAGGGTTCATCTTCTCCTCGCTGTTGGCGAAGAAAATCACGGTGTGAGGACCTTCCGTCCGTATCGGATGAATTACTTGCCGTAGACGAACGGCATGACGACGCCGATGAGGGCGAGCGCCTCGGCGAGGGCGAAGCCGAGCAGCATGTTCTGGCGGACCAGACCGGCGGCTTCGGGCTGACGGGCCATCGCCTGGACACCGTTACCGAAGATGATGCCGATACCGATACCGGGGCCGATCGCGGCGAGGCCGTAACCGATGGAACCGAGGCTGCCAGAGACGCCAGCGGCGAGGTTCATCATGGGAACTGATCCTTTTTTCGAGGCCGATGGACGATCCACCGGACGACGGTCGAGGAGAGAGGAGGTTTGCGGGTCTCTCAGTGCTCGGCTTCGAGTGAGCTGGAGAGATACGAGGCGGCGAGCAGCGTGATGATGTACGCCTGAAGCGCCTGGATCAACAGCTCGAAGCCGGTCAGGATGACGACGACCAGGAACGAGGTCGCCGAGTACAGGGCCCCGACGTGGAAGCCGAGCAGATACCACGCGCCGACGCTGAACGTGACGATCAGCATGTGTCCGGCGAACATGTTCGCGAACAGTCGGACCGCCATCGTGAACGGCCGGGTGATCAGACCCTGCAGCAGTTCGATCGGCGCGAGGAGGAAGTAGATCGCCTTCGGCAGACCGGGCGGGAACATCATGTTCTTGAAGTAACCGACGAAGCCCTGGTTCTTGATACCGACGACCAGGTAGGTCACATACACGACGCCGACGATCGATGCCGGGAAGGCGATCCGCGAAGTCGCGGGGAACTGGGCGAACGGGATGATCGCCATCACGTTCATGACCCAGACGAAGAAGAAGATCGAGAACAGGAAGGGGACGTACGCGTCACCCTTCTTGCCGATCGTTTCGCGCGAGATGTTGTCGCGAACGAACAGGTAGCCCAACTCGCCGACGTTCTGCGCGCCGCGCGGCACCATCTTGGGCTTGGCGAAGGCGGTCCAGAAGAACCCGATCACCAACAGCATCGAGATGAGCGCGAGCAACATCGGCTTCGTGAAGTCGAAGGCCCCGATGGAGAAGATCGGCTTGAACTCGAAGACGTTCAGCCCGGGCGAGGGGAAGCCGCACCCGGAGAACAGGTGACATCCGCTCTCGCTGGCGAGCGTCTGGACGTCAGCAGTCACCACCGACTCCTTCGTCGTGAAGCATGATTTCGGCTACCTCGATGTGTCGGCGTGGCGAGGGCCACGGAGCGGCACGCAACAGGGCCCGGTCAGGAGGACCTGCCGTGGCGGACAAAGACAAGAACAAGGGCCAGAGCGATTCCGACGACCAGGCCGATCGGCAGGAACAGTGCGGAGTGACCTGTCCACCGGTCGATCAGCCAGCCGATGCCGCCGTAGACCAGCATGCCGCTCAGCAGGTAACCGACACTCGACCATGCGGCACCGTCCATCGCCCGATTCTCTCGGTCCGGTGGACGGGGGCCTCTCTCGCTCATGACGCCCCGGACATTAGCAGTACCGGCGTCATGGCTACATACCCGGCCCGTTTGCACCGCGTCGCGCCCGAAGGGCGTTGTGCGTGTGTCATCGCTCTCCGTCCGGCTCGACGTAGGCGATCTTCAGCCTGGTGAAGACCCATACCTGCGTGGCGACCCAGATCAGCGTGGCCCCGAGGATGGTGAGTCCGAACACCTTCGTGTCGAACGCCGTGGTGTCCTTGAACAGGAACAAAACCAACCCCAGGAGCAGGATCTGCACGATGTAGGTGAACAGCGCCATGTTCATCATCATCATGGGGTTGTCGCGCGAGATCCGTCCGATCGCGACCTGGCCGATCACGAAGAAGGCCAGGACGACCACGGTGGCGAAAGCCGCGCCGAGGAGTCCTTTGCCACCGGCTGCGAGGAAAGCCGCGACCGCCGCGATCACTCCGGCGGCGGTCGTGGGCACGACCGAACCACGGAGAAGGCGGACGTCATTGGCCTGCATGTCGGTGACTCCGGCATCAGTGGGGGGCAAGGGGGTGGATCAGTCGCTCGAACTCGCGCTCGGGGCGACGCAACGCGCGGGACGGGCCGTTGACGAACCGAACCCTCGTTGCTGGGGGTTCATCGGCTGTTGATCCTGGTTCGTGAACGATATCACAAACTATTTGAGCAGAGCTTTACCCGTTCGTGTGTACAAGCTCACAGCCCTGCACCACCTTTTCGCGACCCTCTCCCCGCAGGCAAATGCGCTGGTCGGGAGGGGTCTTTGGGGTCCGTTGCGGGCCCTGTGGCAGGTGTGGCGGTTGCTCCGTTCAGGCGTACCCCCGCCGAATCGCCGGGAACCATCCGTTCGAACGGAACGTTCGCGTCCCGCTTGCCTCGGCGCAGCCGGCGATAACGCGGCGGAACCACGCTGTGCAACTCCGTGGGCAGGTGCGGCTTGAAGCGCGGCAACATCAGGAACACCAGGCCGACCGCGATCAGCCCGAGGCCCACGTAGACGATCGGCCGGCGCTCCGGACGGACCGAGATGAGCACCGTGAACGACGCGATCAGGCCCGACCAGAAGTACATGATCAGCACCGCGCGGCCGTGCGAGTGGCCGATCTCCAGGAGCCGGTGGTGCAGGTGGCCCTTGTCCGCCGCGAACGGCGAACGCCCGGCCCAGCCACGCCGACCGACCGCCATCACCAGGTCCATCAGCGGCACCACGAGCACCGCGAACGGCAACACCAGCGGGATGTAGACCGGCACCAGCTTGTGCGTGGTGAAGGCGATCGAGCCGTCGTTTTGCGCCGCGATCGCGGCCGGGTCGATCCGTCCGGTGACGGTGACCGCGGCGGCGGCCAGCATCAATCCGATCAGCATCGAGCCGGAGTCGCCCATGAAGATCCGCGCGGGGTGCAGGTTGTGCGGCAGGAAGCCGATACACATCCCGACCAGGAGCGCGCTGAACAACGTCGGCGCGGCGGCGGCCGAGACGCCGTAGCCGAACCACAGCCGGTACGAATAGCCGAAGAACGCCAGCGCCGCGATGCACACCATGCCAGCCGCGAGTCCGTCCAGGCCGTCCACGAAGTTCACCGCGTTGATCGTGATGACCACTATGCCGATGGTCAACAACGAACCCTGGGTCGGCGTCAGACTGACCGGGCCGTAACCGGGGATCGGCAGCCACAGGATCACGATGCCCTGCCAGACCATCACCCCGGCGGCGAGCGCCTGCCCGAGCAGCTTGATGATCGCGTCGACGCCCCACTTGTCGTCGATCACCCCGAGCACCGAGATCAGCGTGCACCCCGACAGCAGCGCCTGTACGTCGGTCGTGGAGGTGAACACCTCCTCCAGCACCGGCAGATGCCGGGCCATCAACAATCCCGCGCACAATCCGCCGAACATCGCCAGCCCGCCGAGCCGCGGTGTCGGCTCCTTGTGCACGTCGCGCGCGCGAATCTCGGGCATCGCCCCGGCGGCGATCGCGAACCGGCGGACCGCGCCCGTCAGCAGGTAGGTCACCGCGGCGGCGACGAACAGCGTGAGCAGGTATTCGCGCAAGACTCAACCGTCCCCGGCTTCGGACCATTCCAGCGGCAGCACGGGCTCAGACTAGACGTGCCGCCGCTCCCCGGGAGAATCGCCGAGCCTTCGCCGGCGAGGGACGATCGCACGATGCACGGTGGCACCGCCACCGGCCCGTCGCCCCACACGTAACCACAGTCACCCCGGTCCCAGCCACCCCGGGCCGGTATCGCCGTGCGACGGGTTCACCGGCGCGGGTAGACCGGATGGGTCGCCACCAGTTCGCCGACCGCCGCGCGCACCTCGCGCAGCGTCGTTTCGTGGTCCTCGCGCACCGCCCGACCGAGCAGCAGCGCGATCTCCTTCATGTCCGTCTCGGTCATCCCCTGCGTGGTCACCGCGGCCGTACCGACCCGGATCCCGGACGCGATCGTCGGCTTGACCGGGTCGAACGGCAGCGCGTTCTTGTTCAGCGTGATCCCGGCCCGCTCGCAACGCCGTTCCGCGTCGCTCCCGCTGACGCCGATCGCCCGCAGATCGAGCAGCGCCAGGTGGGTGTCGGTACCGCCGGAGACCGGCCGCATGCCCTCGGCCTGCAAACCCTGCGCGAGTGCCTGTGCGTTGGCCACCACCCGGCGGGCGTAGACCCGGTACGCCGGGCCGGCCGCCTCGGCGAGCGCGACCGCCTTCGCGGCCACCGTGTGCATGTGCGGGCCGCCCTGACTGAACGGGAACACCGCGCGGTCGATCCGCTCGGCGAACTCCTCGCGGCACAGGATCAGTCCGCCGCGCGGCCCGCGCAGCACCTTGTGCGTGGTGCAGGTGACCACGTCCGCGTACGGAACGGGCGAGGGCACCGCGTCGCCCGCGACCAAGCCGATGAAATGCGCCGCGTCGACCATCAGGAACGCGCCCACCTCATCGGCGATCTGTCGAAATGCGGCGAAATCGACAAGTCGCGGATATGCCGTCGCGCCGCACACGATCAGCCTCGGCCGATGTGCCCGGGCCAGGTCCCTGACCTGGTCGTAGTCGATCCGCTCGTCGCTCTCGCGGACCCCGTAGGCGAGCACGTCGAACCAGCGCCCGGAGAAGTTCACCCGCGAGCCGTGGGTGAGATGCCCACCGTGCGGCAGCGACATGGCCAGGATCGGATCGCCCGGCGCGAGCAACGCCGCGTAGGCCGCCAGGTTCGCCGCGGTGCCCGAATGCGGCTGCACGTTGGCGTGTTCGGCGCCGAACAGCGCCCGGGCCCGGGCCACCGCGAGCCGCTCGGCCCGGTCCACCTCGGCGCAACCGCCGTAGTAGCGCCGGCCGGGGTAGCCCTCGGCGTACTTGTTGGCGAGCGTGCTGCCCAGTGCGGCCAGCACCGCCGAGGAGGTGAAGTTCTCGCCGGCGATCAACTGGAGGCCGCCGCGCTGTCGGGCCAGCTCGGCCAGGAGCACCTCGGCGAGTTCCGGATCGCTCGCCTCGAGCGCGGCGAAGTCCGGTCCCCAGAACGGAGTTGGCGTGGAGTCGGGAGTGCCCATGGGACTGCTCCTCAAGGCCGCAGAGACCTCTCCACCATAGGCCGGGGGTCGGAGCACGGACAGGCTCTTCCCGGGCCGATTCGGCCCGGTTCCCGGCCGCCGCGCGCGGGCGGTCGCGACCGGTACGCCGACCCGTCGGTCAGCGGCTGTGCGCGGGGTGCCCGGTGAGCGCGGTGAGCACCGGATCCAGCGCAGAGCCGATGTCGGAGGCGCAGGCCCGGAACACGCTCAGCGGCGCGCCGTACGGATCGGCCACCTCGTCCCACTCGGGATCGGGCGCGGCCAACCGCCCGCGCAGCGCCGCGGCGGCCCGCACCAGCGACCGGCCGCGCCGGACCAGGTCGCGCTCGGGGTATGGGGCCCGCTCCAACACCGCGACCAACCGGGTGAACTCCTTGAGGGTGAACGTGCGCAGCCCCGAGGCATGCCCCATCGACACCACGTGCGCCCGATGATCCAGCGTCGCGGTGAGCACCAGGTCCGCCTCGGCCACGTGCTCGTCGAGCAGCTCGCGGCCGTGGAAGTCGCCGGGATCGGCGCCGTATTCGAGCAACACCTCGGCCGCGTGCGGCTCCATCGGCGCGCCCTCGTGTCCCCAGGTCCCGGCGCTCTGCACGCTCAGCCGCACGGCGTCGTCGGCCGCGAGCCGGCGCTCCAGGCCGAGGCGCGCGAGCCGTTCGGCGATCGGCGAGCGACAGATGCTCCCGGTGCACACGAACAGGATCCGAAACGCGTCGGCCGAGCCGGACCCGTAGGGCCCGTAGGAGTGCCCTCCCGGATGGGGAGACGGAGGTGGCGCGGTCAATTCACGCCCTCCAGGTCGGGTACGACCTCGCGCAACGTCTCCAGGGACAGGGCACCCTCGCGCAGCAGCCGCGGCCGACCGGCGGTCAGGTCGACGATCGAGGACGGCGCGGTCGAGGGGCACGTACCGCCGTCCAGGTACACCGACACCGAGTCGCCGAGCTGGGCCTGCGCGTCGTCGACGGTGGTGGCCGGCGGGTTGCCGGATCGATTCGCGCTGCTGACCGCCATCGGCCCGGTCTCGGTGAGCAGTTCGATCGCCACCGGGTGCAGCGGCATCCGCACCGCGACCGTGCCGCGCGTGTCGCCCAGGTCCCACATCAGCGACGGCTGGTGGAAGGCGACGATGGTCAGCGCCCCCGGCCAGAAGGCGTCGACCAGTTCCCAGCCCACCTCGGGAAATCCGGTGACCAGCCCGTGCAGCGTGTTCGGCGAGCCGACCAGGACGGGCGAGGGCATGTTGCGGCCCCGCCCCTTGGCGTCCAGCAACGCGTGCACCGCGTGCGGGGTGAACGCGTCCGCACCGATCCCGTACAGGGTGTCCGTCGGCAGCACGACCAGATCGCCGCGCTTGATCGACCCGGTCGCCTCCCGCAGCCCGAGCCCGCGGTCCATCGCGTCGGAGCAGTCGTAGCGTCGGCTCATCGGGCACTTACCTCCGGAAACGGTACGGGCGGTACGGAAACTGCGCATGGCGCGAATGGTGCGGATGGTGCGACCACTGCGCGTGGTACGGGTGGTGCCGGTGCCGCGAGCGGTGCGGGCGCGCGGTTCACGCGCCTTCCTTGCGGGCGGTGGTGAACCGGGGGCGGTTGGTCAGGTCGCGGTGATCGGCCGCGTCCACCCAGCCGGCCTCCTCGTTGAAGATCCACGGCACCGCGCCGCCCTGCGTGTCGGCGTGCTCGACCACGGCCAGGCCGCCCGGCCGCAGCAGCCGGTAGGCGGTCTTGGCCAGGATCCGGATGAAGTCGAGCCCGTCCGGCCCGGAGAACAGCGCCAACTCGGGATCGTGGTCACGCGCCTCGGGGGCCATCTCGTCCCGCTCCTCCAGCGGCACGTAGGGCGGATTGCAGATGACCAGGTCGACCGTGCCGTCCAGCTCCGGAAGCGCGGCGAGCGCGTCGCCCCGGTGCAGGATCACCCGCGAGCCGCTCGCGTTGCGCTGCGCGTAGCCGTACGCCCCCGGGTCCAGCTCGACCGCGTGCACCACCGAGCGCGGCACCTCCTGGGCGACGGCCAGCGCGATCGCCCCCGAGCCGGTGCACAGGTCGATCACCAGCGGCTCGGCCACGTCCATCGCGCGCAGCGCGTCTATCGCCCAGCCGACCACCACCTCGGTCTCCGGGCGGGGCACGAACACGCCGGGACCCACCTGGAGTTCGAGGTAGCGGAAGAAGGCGCGCCCGGTGATGTGCTGCAACGGCTCGCGGGCCTCGCGGCGGGCGATGGCCTCCCAGAACCGCGCGTCGAAGTCGCCGTCCGCGACGGTGTGCAACGCGCCCCGCTTGACGCCGTGCACGAACGCCGCGAGTTCCTCGGCATCGAAGCGCGGAGAGGGAACACCCGCGTCGGCCAGTCGCAGGGTGGCCTGGGCCACCTCGGCGAGCAGCAGGTTCATCTCGTCTCCGTTATTGGTGGGCGAGCCGAGCGGCCATGTCGGCGTCCACACACGCCTGGATGACCGGATCGAGGTCGCCGTCGAGCACCTGGTCCAGGTTGTACGCCTTATAGCCCACGCGGTGGTCGGAAATCCGGTTTTCCGCGAAGTTGTACGTCCGGATGCGCTCGGAACGGTCCACCGTACGGACCTGGCTGCGCCGCACGTCGGAGGCCTCCTTGTCGGCCTCCTCCTGGGCCGCGGCGAGCATTCGGGCGCGCAGGATGCGCATCGCCGACTCCTTGTTCTGGAGCTGGCTCTTCTCGTTCTGGCAGGAGACCACGATGCCGGTCGGCAGGTGTGTGATGCGCACTGCGGAGTCGGTGGTGTTGACCGACTGGCCGCCGGGGCCGGACGAGCGGTAGACGTCGATGCGCAGGTCGTTGGCGTTGATCTCGACCTCGACGTCCGCCGCCTCGGGCAACACCAGGACGCCGGCCGCGGAGGTGTGGATGCGGCCCTGCGACTCGGTGGCGGGCACCCGCTGCACGCGATGCACACCGCCCTCGAACTTCAGCCGGGCGTAGACGCCCTCGCCGGGCGCCGGGTTGCCCTTGGTCTTGACCGCGACCTGGACGTCCTTGTAGCCGCCCAGATCGGACTCGTTGGCCTCGAGGATCTCGGTCTTCCAGCCCGCCCGCTCGGCGTAGCGCAGGTACATCCGCAGCAGGTCGCCGGCGAACAGGGCCGACTCCTCGCCGCCCTCGCCCGCCTTGACCTCCAGGATCACGTCCTTGTCGTCGGCCGGGTCGCGCGGCACGAGCAGCCGGCGCAACTTCTCCGCGGATTCCTCGCGGCGCTCCTCGGCCTCGGCCGCCTCGGCGGCGAAATCCGGGTCCTCGGCGACCAGTTCGCGGGCGGCCTCGACATCGTCGCTGGCCATCGCCCACTGCCGGTAGGCGTCCACGATCGGCCCCAGTTCGGCGTAGCGCCGGCCGAGGTTGCGCGCGCGCGTCTGGTCCGTGTGCACGGCCGGGTCGGCGAGTTGCCGCTCCAGGTCGGCGTGCTCGGCGAGCAGGTCGTCCATCGCCTCGAACACTGGGGGGCTCCTCTGGGTATGGCCGCGGGTGTGGCCGCTCGGCCGCGAACTCGGCGGGATCGGTGTCGACGACTTCCGGAGACAAACGAACGGCGCCGGAGGCGCGGGACGGACCTTGGACAGGCCCACCGCACCTCCGGCGCCGCAGGGTCGCTACTTCTTGCCGCCCACCGGCTGCGTACCGAAGCGCTTCTCGAAGCGCGCCACACGGCCACCCGTGTCGAGGATCTTCTGCTTGCCCGTGTAGAACGGGTGACACTGCGAACAGACCTCGACGCGGATCTGGCCGCTGGTCGCGGTGCTGTGCGTGGTGAACGTCGAACCACAGCCACAGGTGACGGTGGTCTCCACGTACTCGGGGTGGATGTCGGGCTTCACAGGAGTCTCCTTGAGGTTCGGGAGGGCGCCGGGTCGTACGCCCGACTGGGCGTCACGTGAACCGGGGCCGACAGAGCAGTCTGCCAGGAGGGGGCGACCGGACCCAAATCAGGGTCTGTACCGCCCAACCACGACCTGTGTCGCGGCATTCCCTCCCGGCCGACGCCGTGTCTTGTCTTGCGTCTTGTGGCTTACATTCCGTACGACGAGTCCGAGGACTAGTCGTTCGGCATCGGCGTGGTCTTCTGAATCTGCATCAGGAACTCGCCGTTGCTCTTGGTCTTCTTCATCTTGTCCAGGAGCAGCTCGATGGCCTGCTGCTGGTCGAGGGCGTGCAGCACCCGGCGCAGCTTCCAGACGACCGCGAGTTCGTCCGAGGCCATCAGGATCTCTTCCTTGCGGGTGCTGGACGCGTCCACGTCCACCGCCGGGAAGATCCGCTTGTCGGCGAGCTTGCGGTCGAGCTTGAGCTCCATGTTGCCGGTGCCCTTGAACTCCTCGAAGATCACCTCGTCCATCCGCGAGCCGGTCTCGACCAGTGCGGTGGCCAGGATGGTCAGCGAGCCGCCGTTCTCGATGTTGCGCGCGGCGCCGAAGAACTTCTTCGGCGGGTAGAGCGCGGTCGAGTCGACACCACCGGAGAGGATCCGGCCGGAGGCGGGCGCCGCGAGGTTGTAGGCGCGGCCCAGGCGGGTGATCGAGTCGAGCAGCACGACCACGTCGTGGCCCAGCTCGACCAGGCGCTTGGCCCGCTCGATGGCCAGCTCGGCGACGATCGTGTGGTCCTCGGCGGGCCGGTCGAAGGTCGAGGAGATGACCTCGCCCTTGACCGACCGCTGCATGTCGGTGACCTCTTCGGGGCGTTCGTCCACGAGCACGACCATCAGGTGGCACTCGGGGTTGTTCACCGTGATCGCATTGGCGATCGCCTGGAGCACCATCGTCTTGCCCGCCTTGGGCGGCGCGACGATGAGCCCGCGCTGGCCCTTGCCGATCGGCGACACGAGGTCGATGATCCGCGTGGTCAGTGCGCTGGAGTCGGTCTCCAGGCGCAGCCGGTCCTGCGGGTAGAGGGGGGTCAGCTTGTTGAAGTCGGAGCGCTGCCGCGCCTGTTCCGGCTCCATGCCGTTGACCGTGTCCAGGCGCACGAGGGCGTTGAACTTCTCCCGACGTTCACCGTCGCGCGGCTGGCGCACCGCGCCGACGATCGCGTCACCCTTGCGCAGGCCGTTCTTGCGCACCTGGGCGAGCGAGACGTAGACGTCGTTGGAGCCGGGCAGGTAGCCCGAGGTCCGCACGAAGGCGTAGTTGTCGAGGATGTCCAGGATGCCCGCGACCGGGACCAGGACGTCGTCGTCGGCCAGCACGGGCTCGTTGGTCTCGAAGCCCTCACGGCCGCCGCGCCGACGGTTGCGGTCGCGGTAGCGGCCACGACGCCGCCGGCCGCCGCCCTCGAAGTCGTCGTCGGAGTCCAGCGGACCGTTGTCCTGCTGCTGTTGCTGCTGCTTGCCGCGCTCGCCGCGGTCGGTGCGCTCGGCCCGGTCGGCGCCGCGCTCGTTGTTGCCGCGGTCGCCGCGGTCGGTGCGCTCGCCGCGGTCGGGCCGGTCGGCGCGGTCGCCGCGCTCCGGGCGCTCGGCGCGCTCGGTCCGCTCGCCGCGCTCGTTGTTGTTGCGCTCGCCGCGGTCGCGCCGGTTCTGGCCGCGCTCGCGACGCTCGCGGCGGCCTTCCCGCTCGCCGCCCTCGCGCTGCTCGCCCTGGTCGTCACCGGTGCGCTCGGGGCGCTCGGTGCGCTCGCCGCGGCGGCGGGTGGGGGCCTCGACGGCCTCCGCCGTCGGCTCCCCCTGCTCGCGCCGGGTGCGGCCGTTGGCGGGCGCCTCGGCGGCGGCCTGTACCGGGATCTCGATCTGCGGCGCGGTCTCGACCGCGACCCGCGTGCGGGCGGCGCGGCGGGCCCGGGTGGGCGCCTCCGCGACCGGCGGCGCCTCGGCGGCGGGGGCCTCGGCGGGCGCCGCGCCGTTGTCCGCCGCGGCGGCGGCCTTGGCCCTGGTCGCCCGGGCCGGCTTCGTGGCGGCAGCGGCGGCGGGAGCGGCGTCCGAACCACCCTGCTTCGCCTGGATGGCCTCGATCAGCTGGCTCTTGCGCATGCGGCCGGTGCCGCTGATGCCGAGACCGGTGGCGACCTGCTGCAGCTCCGCCAACACCATGCCGTTGAGGCCGGTGCCCGTCGAGCGGCGGCGCCGCGTGGCGGGAGCGGGTGCGTCCGCGGTGGCAGCCGCGTCACCCGAGGCGGACGCGGCCTGCGGCGTTGCGTCCATGAGTTCGGTGGTGTCGCTCACGAAGGGTCCTTCCCTGGAGCGGGCGTCGGCCTTGAGGGGGCTCGGCGACCGGTTGTGCTGTCCGTCCCGCTTCCAGTGCGGTCCGGTGCGGTGGTCCGCCGGATGGCGGGAATCGTCGAAAATGTGCCCAGTACTGCGGGGATCGGGCTCATGTATGCCTGTGGGGGCTCGTATTCCTGTAGGGGAAGTGCCCTCGGGTCCCCGGGATGTGCTCGACGCGGCGCGGTGGTTCCGCCGGTCTGTATCGGGGAGCCACGTTCGTCACGAAGGACAGGCAGGAGGGGAAACTCCCAAAGGATCGTGGCCACAGAGCACCGAACGCGCCCAACCCTGTGCGGGTGGGGGATCTGGTGCGGTGATGACGCTAACACTACCGGACCCACGAGACATTCCCCCACCCCATCGCTCCCCCGGCGCAGCCCATTTTTTCTTCCTGCAGCAGACCAGCTTCCTGCGGTAGTGCAGTGGAGTGAACGGATCCACCACCGTCGCCGCCCCGTCGCCCGGCTGCGCCGAGGGTGCCGGCGGGCCGGCCACGCGCTACCGGACGCACTGCCAACGAACAGCGAGTGCGCAGGTCACGCCAGTGGCATGACGCTTGCTCCGGCTCCGTCCACGTGCAATTGCCGAACCACCCAATCGGGCCCGGCACTGCCGATCGCCTCGTCCACGCGGTCGGATGTGACCAGGGCGAGTACGGTCGGCCCCGCGCCGGAGACGACCGCGGCCATCCCCTGTGCGCGCAGCTTGTCGATCAATTCGGCGCTCGCGGGCATCGCGGGCGCTCGGTAGGTCTGGTGCAACCGGTCCTCGGTCGCGGCGAACAGCAGGTCGGGCCGCGAGGTCAGCGCGGTGACCAGCAGGCCGGCCCGCGCCGCGTTCGCCGCGGCGTCGCGATGGGTCACCTTGGCCGGCAGCAGACCGCGCGCGACCTCGGTGGACAGTGGGGTGGCGGGTACGAACACGACGGGAGATATACCCCGGTCGGGGGTCGCTCGCACCGCCCGGGGTCCGTCCTCGTCGGTCCAGGCGATGGTGAAGCCGCCGAGCAGACACGCCGCGACGTTGTCCGGGTGGCCCTCGAGTTCGGTGGCCAGGGCCAACGTTGCCTCGTCGTCGAGCCGTTCGGCGCCGCCTATGGTCAGCGCCCGGGCGGCGATCACCCCGGCGCAGATCGCCGCTGCGGACGAGCCCAGACCGCGTCCGTGCGGGATGCGATTGGCGCAGACCACGTCGAGCCCGGGCGGTCGGCCGCCCATCGCCTCGAACGCGGCGTACGCGGCGCGGACCACCAGGTGGTTCTCGTCCCGGGACAGGTCCTCGGCGCCCTCACCGGCGATGTCGATCGACAAGCCCTCGTCCGCGACCCGGACGGCGACGTCGTCGTACAGTCCGAGCGCGAGTCCGAACGCGTCGAACCCGGGGCCCAGGTTGGCGCTCGTGGCCGGGATGCGAACCCGGACGGGGGCGGCACGGAATGCGGGGCCGGCCATACGCGTGGACACTCCTCCTCGTGGAGTTCCGGGCACCTTCGCGGGACGATCCGAACCGATGGCGCGTTCGGGAAATCGCGGGTGCTGCGGAACGGCAGGAACAGACGCGAGACTCGGGCGGCATGCGCCGCGGAACGAGTGGAAGGCCGCGTCCGGTGATCAGCCTACCGAAGGTGCGTTCCCTCGCGGGACACCGTAACCACCGCGTCGTGGGATTGGTACCGGTCGGCGTCGAATTGCTGCGGGGCAACGCCGGATCGGTACGAGAAAATGGATCGAAATGGACCGAGGGCGGTCGACGGCCGACCGTCGACCGCCCTGGTTTGATCTTGTCGCTTTTCCCTACCGGCGCTTTTTCGTACCGGTACCTTCCCCGCGTGGATTATCGCCCGCGGGTATCGGACCGGTTTCCGGTCCTTCCAGTATCCGCCCCTCGCCCGCTATCGGGGCGGTTTCGGGGCCGGAATCCGGCCGAAATCCGGCCGGTGTCCGACGCCGGGCAAACGCCGGGCCCGACCGGTCAGCCGAGGCCGAGTTGCGCGGCGGCGGCCGCGGCGTCGATCGGCACCACGACCGGCTTGGGCGCGCCGGCGACGGCCCAGTCCGGGTCCTTGAGGCCGTTTCCGGTCACCGTGCAGACGATCCGCTGGCCCGGGTCGACCCGGCCCTGTTCGGCCGCCTGGAGCAGTCCGGCCACACTCGCGGCGGAGGCGGGCTCGACGAACACGCCCTCCTGCGCGGCCAGCAGGCGATACGCCGAGAGGATCTGACGGTCGGTCACCGACTCGATGTGGCCCCCGGATTCGTCCCGCGCGGCGATCGCGAAGTGCCACGAGGCCGGGTTGCCGATCCGGATCGCGGTGGCGATGGTCTGCGGCGAGAGCACCGGCGCACCGCCCACCAGCGGCGCCGAACCGGCCGCCTGGTAGCCCCACATGCGGGGTCGGCGGGTGGCCAGGCCGTCCGCCGCGTACTCGTTGTAGCCCTGCCAATACGCGGTGATGTTGCCCGCGTTGCCGACCGGGAGCACGTGGATGTCGGGCGCGTCGCCGAGCATGTCCACGATCTCGAAGGCGGCGGTCTTCTGGCCCTCGATGCGCACCGGGTTGACCGAGTTCACCAGCGCGACCGGATACTTCTCGGCCAGATCGCGGGCCAGGGTCAGGCAGTCGTCGAAGTTGCCGTCGACCTGGAGGATGCGCGCGCCGTGCACGAGCGCCTGGCCCATCTTGCCCAGCGCGATCTTGCCCTGCGGCACGAGCACCGCACAGACCATCCCGGCGCGCACCGCGTAGGCGGCGGCGGAGGCCGAGGTATTGCCGGTGGACGCGCAGATCACCGCCCGCGCGCCCGCCTCCTTGGCCTTGGAGATCGCCATCGTCATGCCGCGGTCCTTGAAGGACCCGGTCGGGTTGGCGCCCTCGACCTTGAGGTGAACGTCACATCCCGTGCGCTCGGAGAGCACCTGGGCCGGGACCAGCGGCGTACCACCCTCACGCAGGGTGATCACGGGTGTGTTCGCCGAGACCGGCAGGCGATCCCGGTATTCCTCGATGACCCCGCGCCACTGAGTGGTGCGGACGCTTTCCTTGAGCGCGCTCACGGTGTCTCTACTCCCCTTCGACCCGCATGATGCCGGCGATGTCCCGGACGATGTCCATACCGCGCAGGTCGGCGACGGTCGCCGCGAGCGCGGCGTCGGTGGCGGTATGGGTGACGATCACGAGTGTGGCATCCCCGTCCCGGCCCTGCTGACGCACCGTGTCGATGGACACGTCGTGCTGCGCGAACACCGCGGCGACCTGGGCCAGTACGCCGGCCCGGTCGGCCACGTCCAGGCTGAGGTGGTAGCGGGTCCGGGCGATGCCCACCGGCTGCGGGGTGAGCTGGGCGTACGCCGATTCGCCGGGCCCGGTCGTACCGGAGAGCTTGTGCCGGCAGACCGCGACCAGGTCGCCGAGCACCGCGCTGGCGGTCGGCGCGCCGCCCGCGCCGGGGCCGTAGAACATCAATTGGCCGGCCGCCTCGGACTCGACGAAGACCGCGTTGTACGCCTCGCGCACGGACGCGAGCGGGTGCGCGCGCGGGATCATCGCGGGGTGTACGCGGGCACTCACGCTCTGCCCGTCGGCGCCGCGCTCGCAGATCGCCAGCAGCTTGACCACGCAGTCCATCGCCTTGGCACTGGCCACGTCGGCGGCGCTGACCTCGGTGATGCCCTCGCGGTAGACGTCGGCGGCGGTGACCCGGGTGTGGAACGCCAGCCCGGCCAGGATCGCGGCCTTGGCGGCGGCGTCGAAGCCCTCGATGTCGGCGGTGGGATCGGCCTCGGCGTAGCCGAGCGCGGTGGCCTCGTCGAGCGCCTCGGCGAAGCCGGCGCCGGTGGAGTCCATCCGGTCCAGGATGAAGTTGGTGGTGCCGTTGACGATGCCGAGCACCCGCTCCACCCGGTCCCCGGCGAGCGACTCGCGCAGCGGGCGAAGCAGCGGGATCGCGCCCGCGACGGCGGCCTCGTAGTAGATGTCCACGCCGTGTTTCGCGGCGGCGGCGTGCAGCGTCGAGCCGTCCTCGGCGAGCAGCGCCTTGTTCGCCGAGACCACCGAGGCGCCGTGCTCCATCGCGGACAGGATCAGGCCGCGGGCGGGCTCGATGCCGCCGATCACCTCGATCACCACGTCGACGTCGTCGCGTTTGACCAGTTCGACCGCGTCGGTGGTGATCAGCGCGGGGTCGATGCCCGCGCGCTCGCGCCCGGCGCGGCGCACGGCCACTCCGGCGAGTTCGATCGGGGCGCCGATTCGGGCGGCGAGGTCGGTCGCGTGCGTCGTCATGATGCGGGCCACTTCGGAGCCGACCACACCACAACCGAGCAGCGCCACCTTCAGCGGCTGCGTACGCATCATCCGACCTCACTTCTCGAAGACAAAGGTTGTCCGAGTCTGCCGTCCGACCGGTTTCCGGAGACGGGCAGTGCCGTCAAGTGTCGCTCGGATCATTCCCCGAACCGGGGAGGGTCCAGGATCCGAGACGACGATTCTTGCGGCCTCGCTTGGTGCCGACGGGACTTTCTCCCGCGTTCGGGGGCCGCCACGCGGCGCCCCCCGAAAGTTCCGTTGTTCTTGTCCGACTGCTTCCGGCTGCTCCCCGCTGCTCCCCGCTGCTCCCGGCTGCTTCCGGCTGCTTCCGGCTGCTTCCGACTGCTCTCGTCGGGCGATTTCCCGGCCGGCCCGGTTCAGCCGACGTCGAGGCGCAGCAGGTCCTCTTCCGTCTCGCGCCGCACGATCACGCGCGCCGCGCCGTCGCGGACCGCGATCACCGGCGGGCGGGTGACGTGGTTGTAGTTGCTCGCCATCGACCGGCAGTAGGCGCCGGTGGCGGGCACCGCGACCAGGTCGCCGGGGGCCAGGTCGGCGGGCAGGTACGCGTCGCGCACGATGATGTCGCCGGACTCGCAGTGCCGGCCGACCACGCGCGAGAGCATCGGCGCGGCGTGGCTGGTCCGGGAGACGAGGGTGACGGTGTACTCGGCGTCGTAGAGCGCGGTGCGGATGTTGTCCGACATGCCGCCGTCGACGCTGACGTAGGTACGCAGGCCCTCGAGCGGCTTGATGGTGCCGACCTCGTAGAGCGTGAAGGTGCCGGGCCCGGCGATCGCCCGGCCGGGTTCGACCGACAGGCGCGGCGCGGCCAGGCCGGCGGCGGCGCATTCGCGGCGGACGATGTCCAGGAGCGAGCCGGCGATGGTGGCGGGCGACTGCGGGTCGTCGGCGGAGGTGTAGGCGATGCCCAGGCCGCCGCCGAGGTCGATCTCCGGCAGCTCGACGCCGTGTTCGTCGCGGACCGCGACCAGCAGGGCGACCACCCGGCGGGCGGCCACCTCGAAGCCGGCGGTGTCGAAGATCTGCGAGCCGATGTGCGAGTGCAGGCCGATCAGTTCGAGCGATTCGAGCTTGCGGATCCGGCGGACCGCCTCGGCGGCCTGCCCGTCGGCGAGCGAGAAGCCGAACTTCTGGTCCTCGTGCGCGGTGGCGATGAACTCGTGGGTGTGCGCCTCGACCCCGACGGTGATCCGGACCAGCACCTGCTGGCGGACGCCGCGCCGATCGGCGAGGAAGGCGAGGCGGCTGATCTCCTCGAACGAGTCGACCACGATCCGGCCGACGCCCGCCTCAAGGGCGCGGTCGAGTTCGTCGGTGGACTTGTTGTTGCCGTGGAAGGCGATCCGGGCCGGGTCCATGCCCGCGGACAGTGCGACGGCCAGTTCGCCGGCCGTGCACACATCCAGGTTCAGGCCCTCCTCGGCGATCCAGCGCACCAGCGCGCGACACAGGAATGCCTTGCCCGCGTAGAACACGTCGGCGCCCTCGAACGCCTCGCGCCAGGCGCGGCAGCGGGCCCGGAAGTCGGCCTCGTCCAGGATGTAGGCGGGGGTGCCGAACTCGCGGGCGAGGTCGCGCACGTCCAGGCCGGCGACGGTGACCACGCCGTCGGCCCCGCGCTCGGTGTTGGCCGACCAGATCTTCGGATCGAGCAGGGCCAGGTCCTCGGGCGCGATCGGCGGCGCGCCGTCGGGCAGGACGTCCGCGTGCCGGGGACCGGCGGGGTGGGCGGAGCGGCTCATGTCGTGGTGCTCCCCGTGGGGTGAGGCGTCGGTGTGTGGATCGTGGGCCCGTGGGCTGGTGGACTCGTGGACTGATGAGCCGGTCGGCTCGTGGACTGATGAGCCGGTGGCTCGTGGGTTGCGATGCCGTGTTGCCGGGTTGCGATGCCGTGCTGCGTGATGCCCGCCGGGAACGGCCGAAGGCCGGGCGGTTGCCCGGCCTTCGGCCTGTCGCCTGCGTTGTGACGATCCGTCACATGCGCTCGGGGGCGGACACCCCGAGCAGGGCGAGGCCGTTGGCCACCACGGTTTTCGTGGCTTCGGCCAGCCACATTCGGGCGTGCGTCAGGTCGGTGACCTCTTCCTCGCCCTTGGGCAGGATCTGACAGTGGTCGTAGAAGCGGTGGTACGTACCGGCCAACTGCTCCAGGTAACGCGCCACGTGGTGCGGCTCGCGCATCTCGGCGGCCTTGGCCACCACGCGCGGGAACTCGCCGAGCATGCCGAGCAGGTCGGCCTCCCACTCGGTGGCCAGCAGCTCCGGCTTGAACTCGCCCTTGACGATCCCGCGTTCGGCCGCCTTGCGCTCGACGGCGGACATCCGCGCGTGCGCGTACTGAACGTAGAACACCGGGTTCTCGTTCTTGTGCGAGGTGAGGATGTCGATGTCGAGGGTGATGGTGGAGTCGGTGGAGGAGCGGGCCAGCGAGTAGCGCGCGGCGTCGACGCCGATCCACTCCACGACGTCGTCGATGGTGATGATGTTGCCGGCCCGCTTGGACATCCGGACCTCTTCGCCGGCCCGCATCATCTTCACGAACTGGCCGACGATGACCTCGATGTTGTGCTCGGGGTCGTCGCCCGCGCAGGCCACGATCGCCTTGAGCCGGCCGACGTAGCCGTGGTGGTCGGCGCCGAGCATGTAGACCGCGACCTCGTTGCCCCGGTCGCGCTTGTTCAGGTAGTACGCGGCGTCGGAGGCGAAGTAGGTCTTCTCGCCGTCGGACTTGATCAGGACGCGGTCCTTGTCGTCCCCGTAGTCCGTGGTGCGCAGCCAGATGGCGCCGTTGTCGTCGTAGACGTGGCCCTGCTCGCGCAGCCGCTCGATCGCCTGCTCCACCGCGCCGGACGCGTGCAGCGTGGTCTCGGAGAACCACACGTCGAAGTGTGCGCCGAAGTTCTCCATCGACCGCTGGATCTCGGCGACCATCAGCTTGAGGCCGGTGGCCCGGAAGACCTGCTCCTGCTCGACCTCGGCCAGGCCGAGCACGTCCGGGCGCTCGGCCAGGATGTCGGCGGCGATGTCGTTGATGTACGCCCCGACATAGCCGTCCTCCGGGACGGGCCGCCCATTGGCCGCCGCCATCAGCGACTTGCCGAACTTGTCGATCTGTACGCCGGCGTCGTTGATGTAGTACTCGGTGGTCACGTCGGCCCCGGAGGCGCGCAGGATCCGCCCCAGCGAGTCGCCGACGGCGGCCCAGCGCACTCCGCCGATGTGGATCGGCCCGGTCGGGTTGGCGGACACGAACTCCAGGTTGATCTTCAGCCCGTCGAACGCGTTGTTGCTGCCGTACGCGGCGCCGGCCGCGACGATGGCGCGGGCGAGCTCGCCCTGGGTGGCGGTGTCGAGCGTGATGTTCAGGAAGCCGGGCCCGGCGATGTCCACCTTGGCGACACCCGGCGTGCCGGCGATCCGCGCGGCCAGCAACTCGGCGATCTCGCGCGGCGCCCGCTTGGCCGGCTTCGCGAGCTGCAGCGCGATGTTCGTGGCGTAGTCCCCGTGCTCGCGGTTCTTGGGTCGCTCCACGGTGGTGCTCTCGGGCACGACAACGGCGAGCTCGCCCGCCTCGACGGCGGCACGAACCGCGGACAACACTGACTGCGAAAGCTCTGCGGGGGTCACGGCAACAAGGGTAGGCGAAGCGCAGCCGCCCCGATCACCGACCCGCCCGGCACGCGAGGTGGGCCGATTCCGGGTCGATCATTCGGGCGACAACTCCGGCGACAACGCCCGAACCAACCGAATCAACTGCTCGGGATGAAACGGCTTGGTCAGGTAGCCATCCACCCCGACCGCCCGGGCCCGGGAGAAATCCTCGTCCTGCGCACAGGCACTGATCATCAGGATCTTCAACCCTTTGGTCCGCGGATCCGCCCGCAACCGAGCCGCCGTCCCGATCCCGTCCAGATGCGGCATCACCACATCCAACGTCACCAGATCCGGCCGCACCTCGTGCACGAGCCGCAGACACTCCTCACCATCACACGCGGTACTCACCACGAACCCCTCCAGCCGCAGATTGACCGCGATCAGCTGCCGAATCACCTCGTCGTCATCCACGACAAGCACCCGCGCCGCCTCACCACCAATCCCGCCCACGCCAGTGAGGTTAGGCCCCGAACCCCCACCGGCGGGCCCGATCCGCACATCTCACCCCACCCGATCCCCCCAACCGGCAACCCCTTCGCAACCCACTCCCAGGAGCTGGTAATGTTCACGTCACCCGAGCCCCTGTAGCTCAGGGGATAGAGCAACGGCCTCCGGAGCCGTGTGCGCAGGTTCGAATCCTGCCAGGGGCACGTAAAGGTCAGAGTGTGTGAGTGGGGTCTGACCGGCAGGAACAGAACGATGAAGCGCCCGGCCTCGGTTTTGCTGAGGGTGGGCGCTTTTGTTGTGTCGGATCGGCCGTGTCGGGTCGGCCGTTTCCGGCCTGCGACCGGGTTGGGGAGCGGCTGAGGGTCGGGCGCCGTCGTGTCGTGGGCCGGCGTTACAGGCCCTCCGCCGTGTACACCGCCTCGCCTTCCACGTACGTCCCCAGGACCCGCGTCGACGCGATTTCGGCGGGCGGACCCGTATATGGGTCGCGGTCGAGGACTGCCAGGTCGGCGAGTTTGCCCACCTCGATCGTGCCGGTGTCGTGGTCGCGGTGGTTCAGGTGGGCCGTGCCCACCGTGTACGCGGCCAGGGCCGCCGTCAGGTCGATGCGTTGTTCGGGTAGGAAGACCACGTCCGACGGGTCGGCGAAGGGGGGCAGCAGCCGGTTGACCGCCACGTGGATCCCCCACATCGGGTCCGGTGCGCTGACCGGCCAGTCGCTGCCCGCCGCGAGGGTCGCGCCGGAGCGGAGCAGGTCGCCGAACGGGTATTGCCACCCGGCTCGTTCGTGGCCCAGGAACGGGATGGTCAGCTCGTCCATCTGGGCCTCGTGCGCGGCCCACAGCGGTTGCAGGTTGGCCGTCACGCCCAGCGCCGCGAAGCGCGGTACGTCGTCCGGGTGGACCACCTGGAGGTGGGCGATGTGGTGTCGGTGGTCGGCTCGGCCGTTGGCCGCCAGTGCCTGGGCGAAGCCGTCCAGCGCCTCGCGGGCCGCCCGGTCGCCGACCGCGTGTACGTGGACCTGGAAGCCGTGCGCGTCCAGGAGGGTGACGTGCTCGCGCAGCGCGGCCGGGTCGACGAAGCTCAGGCCGCGGTTGCCGGTGTGGCAGCCGCAACCGTCGAGGTAGGGCTCGGTCAGCGCGGCGGTGAAGTTCTCCGCGACGCCGTCCTGCATGATCTTGACGCTGGTCGCGGCGAATCGGCCGATCGAGGAGGTCGCCCGCAGTTCGAGCAGTCGGTCCAACTGCTCGGCGCCCCGGTCCCGTTCCCACCACAGCGCGCCCACGACGCGGGCGGTCAGCCGCCCCGACCGGGCCGCGGTGAGATACGCGTCCAGCGGGTCCAGGCCCGGATGGGCCGAACCGACCATCGCGTCCTGCCACGCCGTCACGCCGACCGAGTGCAGCCGGGCCTGGCCCGCGAGCAACGCGCGCAGGCCGTCCGCGGCGTCCAGGCCCGGTACCAGGTCGCCGACCAGCGCCGCCGCGCCCTCGTGCAGGGTGCCCTGCGGCGTACCGTCCGGCTCGCGCTCGATTCGCCCGTCGGCCGGGTCGGGGGTGTCCCGGCCCACACCCGCGAGTTCGAGGGCGCGCGTGTTGACCCACGCACCGTGGCCGTCCGCGTTGATCAGGAACACCGGGCGGTCCGGCACGATCGTGTCCAGTTGTCGGCGGCTCGGCGTACCGCCCGCGAACGCCTCCATGCTCCACCCGCCGCCGGTGATCCACTCCTCCTCCGGCCGGGCCGCCGCATACGCCCGGATCAGCGCGAAGGTCGCCGCGGCATCGCGCGCGTCGGACAGGTCGCACCGGATCAGCGTCATGCCGGCCAGCGCCGGGTGCACGTGCGCGTCCTGGAAGCCGGGCACCAGGGCCCGCCCGGCCAGGTCGATCACGTCGGTACGCGGGCCGATCAGGTCGCGCACGTCGGCGTCGTGCCCGACCGCGACGATCCGCCCGCCGCGCACGGCCACCGCGGTCACCCTGCGCCGTACGGCATCGATCGTATGCACCGGGCCGCCTCGGAAGACGACCTCGGCGGGGGTGCTCACCTGGTGCATCACCTGCTCACGTCCTTCACATGTTCGGTTGCCGCCAACGCCCTTCGCCCCGCCGCGATCGCCGCCGGGTCCCAGCCCACGCGCGGCACGGAGTCGAGCAGCAGCCGGGTATACGGATGCCGAGGGTCCGTCAACACGTCCCCGGTGGCGCCGGATTCGACGATCCGGCCCGCGCGCAGCACCACCACGTGGTCGGTGATGTGCCGGACGACCGCCAGGTCGTGGCTGACGAACAGGAAGCCGACGCCCGCGTCCCGACGGATGCCCGCCAGGAGTTCGAGGATCTGTGCCTGGATCGACACGTCCAACGCGGCGACCGCCTCGTCCAGGATCAGCACGGCCGGTTCGGCCGCCAGCGCCCGGGCGATCGCCACCCGCTGCCGCTGGCCGCCGGACAGCGCCCTGGGCAGTGCCGTCGCCTCCCGGGTGCCGAGGCCGACCTGGTCCAGCAACTCGCGTACCCGCGCCGCCCGCTGATCCTTCGTCAACTCGGCGAAGTGCAGCCGCAAGACCTCGTCGACGCACGCCCCGACCGCGATCCGCGGGTCCAGGGACAGGTAGGGATCCTGGAAGACCATCTGGATCTCCCGGGCCCGGGCCAGCCGTTCGGCCCGATTGCGGGCCCGGGCCGCCCGCTCGCGCCCGCCGATCCGAATGGTGCCCGCGTCCGGCGCGACCAGCCCGACCAACATCCGCGCCGTCGTGGTCTTCCCGCAGCCAGACTCGCCGACGATGCCCAGCGAGCCTCCGGGGGCGAGTGTGAAGGAAATCCCGTCCACGGCCGCGTGGTCCCCGAACACCTTGCGCAGCCCGCCCACTTCGAGCGTGCCGTCGGCAACCACGACGTCGCCCATGCCATCCGTCACGCCAGAATCCCTTCGTCCGCACGGAAACAGGCCGAATACGCCTCCCCGTGCCGTACCAAAGCCGGCGCCGCCACCTCGCACCCGGCCCGAACATGCGCGCACCGCGCCGCGAACGCACATCCCGAAGGTGCCTCCGCCAACGACACCGGGCGCCCCGGGATCGGCTTCGGCGGCCCGGCGTCCGGGTCCAGGCGCGGCGTACACGCCAACAGCCCGGCGGTATACGGGTGTCGCGGCGCCGCGAACAGCCCCTCGGCGGTCTGCGTCTCGACGATCCGCCCCGCGTACATCACGTAGACCCGGTCGCACACCGCCGCCGCCAACTCCAGGTCGTGGGTGACGAACAACATCCCGGTACCGCGCTCGGCCCGCAGTCGGGTCAGGATCCCGATCACCTCGGCCTGCGTGGTCACGTCCAGGGCCGTGGTCGGCTCGTCGGCCAGCAGCAGCGACGGCTCGCCCGCCAGCGCCGCGGCGATCACCACACGCTGCAGCATGCCGCCGGAGAAGTGATGCGGGTAGCGACGCATCGCCTCCTCGGGGTCGCGGATGCCGACCGCTGCCAACAGCTCCAGAGCCCGCCGCGCGGCCTCCGCCGGTGCGGTGCCGGCCGCCCGCATCCCCTCGGTGAGGAAGTCGCCGACCCGACGCATCGGGTTGACCGAGGCGCGCGGATCCTGGAAGACCATCGCCACCTCCCGCGCCCGCAAGGAGCGCAACTCACCACGATTCAGCTTCAGTACGTCCCGCCCGGCCACCCGTACCGCGCCGCTCACCCGCGCCGTCGCGGGCAACAACCCGAGCACCGAGCGGCACACGACCGACTTGCCCGACCCGGACTCGCCGACCAGGCCGACGCTTTCCCCCTGCTCGACCCGCAGCGATACGCCGTCCAGGATCGGCCGCGCGGCCCGCCCCTCGGGCAGCCGTACCGTCAGCTCGTCGATTTCCAGAAAGGCCATGCCGATTCACCGCTCCCGCTTCGCGACCCGGTCGGCGATACCCTCGCCGACGATGCCGAACGCGACGACCGCGAGCACGATGCACACACCCGGCGCGAACGACGGCAACAACCCGTCCTGGAGCAGCGCCGATTGGCCCCCGTTGATCATCGATCCCCAGTCCGAGTCCGGCGGTTGTACGCCGAAGCCGAGGTAGGACAGCGCGGCCAGGTCCATCAGCGCGTAGCCGAAGTTGATCGCCGACTGGGCCAGCACGGTGGGCGCGATATTGGGGATCAGGTGCCGGACGCAGATGGTCCAGCCGGACCAGCCCTGGACCCGATACGACTCGAGGTAGGCCCGGGCCTTCTCCTGCGCCGCCACCGAGCGCACCAGCCGGCCCACATAGGGCGTGTAGGCCACGCTCATCGCGATCACCGGCGCGGTCAGCCCGGAGCCGAACACCGCGACGAACAGGATCGCGATCAGCAGGCCGGGGAAGGCGAACATCATGTCCATCGACCGGGACAACATCGCGTCGATCCGGCCTCCGCGCCACGCGGCGGCGACACCGAGCGCCAGGCCCAGGACGGTGGACAGCGCGACCACGAGCAGCGGACCGAGCAGGCCGGTACGGGCGCCGTGGATCAGCCGGGACAGGATGTCGCGGCCGTTCTGATCGGTACCGAGCAGATGGTCGGCTCCGGTGCCGGCCAGCGTCGCGGACAGGTCCACGGCGTTGGGGTCGTAGGGCGCGAGCAGTGGCGCGCACACCGCGACCAGCACGAGCAGTGCGAGCACCACGACGGCGCCGACGAACAGCGGCCCCTGGCGCAGCGCGCGCAACGCCCGCAGGCCCGGTCGGCGGGTGACCCCGTCGGTCCGGTCGATCGACAGCGTGCTCACGAGGCACCTCGCCCGGTCGACGAGACCCTCGGGTCGACCAGCGGTTGCAGCAGATCCACGAGCAGATTGATCAGGACGAACGCGGTCACGGTGAGCAGCGTGATGGCCTGTACCACGGGAAAGTCCTTGACGTTCACGGAAGTTACGAGCAGGGAGCCCACCCCGGGTACGGAGAACGCGGTCTCCACGATCGAGGTGGTCACCAACAGGCCGGCCAGCATCGTGCCGCCGACCGTGACGATCGGGCCGAGCGCGTTGCGCAGTACATGGCGGCGCACCACGTTCGACTCGGCCACGCCTCGGGCCCGGGCCACCTCGACGTGTTCGCGCGCCAGTTCGTCGAGCATCGACGAGCGGGTGACCCGGGCGAGCAACCCGGAAAGGGTGAACGCGAGCGCCACCGCGGGCAGCGTCAGGTGCTCGATCCGGCCGCCGAAGCCCTCGCCGCCACCGAAGGTGGGGAACCAGCCGAGCTTGACCGAGAACAGCGAGACCAGCCCGATCGCGGCGACGAACGAGGGCGTCGCGGTGGCGACTCCGGTGCCGATCAGCACGAACCGGTCCACGAACCCGGGGCGCAGCGCGGACAGTACGCCGAGCAGCACGCCGGAGACGACGACAAGGACGGCCGCGTAGCCGATCAGGAACGCCGTGGTGGGCAACCGGGACCAGACCAACTCCCCGACGTCCTGCCGGAATTGCACCGAGCGGCCGAAGTCGCCGGTGCACACGTCGCCGAGCCATTGCGCGTACTGGGACAGGAACGGATCGTCCAGGTGGTACTGGAGGCGTACCGCCGCCTTGGCCTCCGGGGTGGCCGGGTGGCCCTTGAGCAGGAAGGTCACCGGATCCCCGGGGGCGAGGTGGATCGCGCTGAAGACCAGAAACGAGGTCACCAGCAACACCGACGCCAACCCGAGGACACGGCCCAAGAGGTGACGCCCCATCAGCCCGCGGCCCCGACGGTCGCGGCCCACGGCCAGTACAACTGCGCGATGCCGGGCGTGGCGCCGGTGATCCGCTTGTTCATGAACACGTTGTGCGCCGGCTCGAAGAGCGGGATCGCGGTCAGGTCGCGCAGCGCGATCTCTTGCAGCTTGGCGGTCAGGTCGGAGCGGGCGGCGGGGTCGGCGGTGCCGGCCGCCTGCTCGTAGAGCTTGTCGTATTGGGGGTTGGAGTAGTTGCCGTAGTTGGCGAACGCCCCGGTGACCATGGACTCGTAGAACTCCAGCGGGTCGGGGGTGTTGGTGTAGCCGTTGGTGACCACCAGGTCGATGCCCTTGCGCGCCTCGGGATCGGTGAACAGCGCGGTGTAGGCGTCGGGGGTGACCGTCTTGAGCTCGATGTCCAGGCCGATCGACTTGCCGGCGGCCTGGATCGCGGTGGCCGAGACGGAGATCTCCGGCGCGAGTGAGCTGGTGGCCAGCACGATCTTCTTGCCCGCGCCACCGGCCTCGGCGACCAGCTTCTTGGCCGCGGTGAGGTCCTGCTTGATCGGCGGGAGGGTGGCGAAGTAGCCCGGCGCCTGGTCCGGGGTCAGGCCCCACGCGGTGATCGGGGTGAGCCCCTTGGGCTCGTTGGCGGCCCCGCCGGCGGCGGCCTTGATCAGGCCGGGTCGGTCGATCGCCATGGACAGCGCCTGACGCAGCTTCAGGTCGCCCATCACGCCCTGCATATTGGTGATGCCGAGCAGGTAGCCACCGGTGCCGGGGCCGAAGTACAGCTTGCCCTCGGGGGTGTTGCGCAGTCGGGCGAACGCGCTGGAGGGCACCAGGTAGCCGCCGTCCACCGAGCCGGAGACCAGCGCGTTCACCCGCGCGGCCGGGTCCTGGATGAAGACGAACTTGAACTGGTCTGCCTTGGCGAGCAGTTGAGGATCCCAGTAGTTCGGGTTCTTCTTCAGCACGATCGAGTCGCCGGGGGTCCACTTGTCCAGCGCGTAGGGGCCGGTGCAGTTCACCCCGCCCTGCGGATTGCCGTAGTTCTTCCCGGCCTTCGCGATCGAGGCGGCGCTCTCCACGGTGCCGGGCGAGGCGGCGAGCAGCGAATTGAGCAACGCGTCCGGCTTGTTCAGCTTGATGGTCACCTGGAGCGGGCCGCTTGCCTCGACCGAGGCGACGTTGCGAAACGCGCTGCCCCACGCGGAGGCGAGTTCGGGGTCGAGATGCCGCTTGAGGCTGGCCACCGCGTCGGCCGAGGTCATCGGCGTACCGTCGTGGAACTTCACGCCCTCGCGCAGGTTGTAGACCCAGGTGAGCGGATCGGGGTTGGTGTAGGAGGCGGCCAGGCCCGGCTCGACCTTCAGGTCCGGCGTGGTGCGCAGGAACTGCTCGCAGACGTTGGCGAGCACCGTGTTGATCGGGAAGTCCCAGGCGTAGAGGTAGTCGAGCGTCTGCGGCTCGGCGTAGAGCGACCAGGACACCGAGGGGATGGCGCCCTTGGCCGCGGGGGTGTTCGCGGTGACCTGGAACCCGCCGCCGGGCTTCCCGGTGCCGGAGGAGTCGGCCGAGCCGGCCGAGCCACCGGAACAGCCGGCCAGGGCTGCGGCGACGACGACGGCGCCGGCGATCGCCGCGACGGATCGGAGCGTGCGCAAGAGAACCCACCTCTTCCAGGGGGTAGCGGGGACGCTGGGGTGGTGTGGAGTGCTGGGTGCTGTGAAGTGCTGGGGTGGTGTGGAGTGCCGGAGCTTTCCGGCATTTCTCCGGAGTTTCTGGAGTATTAATGCGGGAACGTTCCCGCACAAGAGTTTGCGGGAACGGTTTTCTGAAGGTCACCGGCTGGTTACTCGGACGGTGGCCGGGGCACCGGCCCGGGCGCCGCCCCGGTCGGTGAGGGGGGCGTGACGCACGTCCGCGCAGCCGGCAGCATGTCGCGGCATGAGCACTTCACCGCGCGGCGGCGGCCGGCGCCCGGCGCCCGTGCCTCGGGTCCGGCTCGTCGACGTGGCCCGCGAGGCGGGGCTGTCCAAGACCACCGTCTCGGCTGCGCTGAACGGCACCGGGCGGCTGTCCGACGCGGTCCGCCTGCATGCCCAGGAGACCGCACGCCGACTCGGCTACCGGCCGAACGCGACCGCGCGACTGCTCCGAGCCGGGCACGCGCGACTGATCGGGTACGCGGTGCGCGAGTACGTGGACACGCCGTGGTCGTACATGGAGTCGCCCTACTTCGCCCAACTCACCAGCGCCACCGCGCAGGCCGCGCTCGCGCACGGATACGCGCTGGTCCTGCTGCCCACCCACTCGGCCCGGGACGAATGGGCCGACCTGCCGCTGGACGCGGCCGTGGTGGCCGATCCACTCGCCGGCGATCCGCTGGTCGAGGATTTCCTGGCGGCCCACATCCCGATCGTCTCGGACCGTCGGCTCGCCGGTCGGGCGGGCGGGCACTGGGTGGACATCGACCACGAGGCAGCGGTGCGCGGCGTACTCGACCACTTGGCGGCGGGCGGCGCGCGCCGGATCGGCGTGGTGGCCGCGCACTCCACGTCGCTGTTCTACGAACAGGGCCTGACGACGTATCACGCGTGGTGCGGGGAAAGGGGATTCGCTCCCCTGGTGGGCCTGACCCCGCGCCCCGGCAATCAGCCGACGCGGGCGGTGATCGACCACATGCTGGCCGCACCGGACCGCCCCGACGCGCTCTTCGTCCTCACCGAGGCCAGCCCGCCGCTGATCCTGGAAACCGTCCGCTCACACGGCCTGCGCACCCCCGACGACCTGCTGATCGTCTGCGTGAGCGACGACCCCACGGCCGCCCAGACCGACCCCCCGATCACCACCCTGAGCCTGCGCCCGACCGAAATAGCCACCGTGGGCGTCGAGTTGCTGATCAAGGCACTGGAGTCGGGCGATCCCACCTCGACCGGCCGCCTCGTCCCGACCCGACTGGAGATCCGGGGGACGTCCCGACGGGATGGATAGGGCGAACCGACAGCGGCGGCGGGCTGGTTCGTCTCGCCCGATTCAGTGGAGCAGTGCGGCGAGATCGATCTCGATCGGGAAGGGAACCGCTACCTCGAGCCGAGTCCGGTGGATCCCGGTCGGGACGTAGGTACGCGTGCTCGGTTCGAGTTCGAAGACGTACACGACGGGAAACTTCGCCTCCTCCTCGACCCGCCAGAAGTGCGGAATCCCCGCCTCGGCGTAACGGGCAGGCTCAAGCTTGCGGCGTTCCGATCGTGCCGGAACCATCTCCACCACCAGTCGCACCTCGGACGCGTCGAACCACGTCCGGCCGAAGTCGTCGGTGGCGCGGTAGGCGACGAGGTCGGGCTCCAGGCACGTGAGTTCGTCGAGGCGGACGGACATCCGTGCGTCGACCGCGACACCGGCCGGGGCTCGGGCGGCCAGGGCCGTCGTGAGGTTGCGTCGGACCCGCGAGTCGAATCTTGTCTGTGGAGCCGACCGGAAGTTCAGGGCTCCATCGACGAGTTCCACATGCTCCGGGGCGTCCGCCGGCAGGTCATCCAGGTCGGCCGCAGTCCAGTGGGTACCGTTCGGCGGGGACGTCCACCAGGGTGGTGCGGGCATGGGTTCTCGCCTCCCGGATCGATCACCACCGTAGTGCGCCCCTGGCCCAGGGCCGCGGCGATCTCGGCAACCCACCCTCGGATCGCCGGCATGGCGCTTCGCCGTACTTGTCCTCGGGCCTCGGACCCGTCAACTCCCGGGCGCCTTTCGGCCCGGCCGGGCCGGTCGTCGCGGATGGCGACGCGGACGCCCTGATCGCCTCCCCGCAGCCGCACCGGCTCGGTACAACGCCGCGGAGGCCGACCACCCACCCAAGGCATCGCCGCCGAGGGCATCCGCACGGCGGCCGGCCCACCGCCGTCGGCGTCGCCGCGTCGCGTCGCGTCACCGCCGGTGGCGACCGCCGTACCGGCACCGGCCGCTCGCGCTGCCGATCCCGGAGGCACCCGATGGCGACCCGCCGAGTGCTCCCCCACGACCCGGCCCCAAGCCGACCCCGCGTCGGTTATGGCCCGGTGGTTCGGGGTTGTCCACAGGCTGGATCGGGTGGGCGCCTGCTGTTGTCCACAGAGCGGGCTCGGGTGTCGTCGGAAGCTCTTAGACTGCTCGGATGACAGCGCTCGACGACGGTCCCCAGATCAGCGAAGCGCTGCGCGTTCTGCATCGCGTCTTCGGTTACGACTCGTTTCGCGGAAGCCAGCAGGAGATCATCGACCATGTGATCGAGGGCGGCGACGCCCTCGTGCTGATGCCCACCGGCGGTGGCAAGTCGCTCTGCTACCAGATCCCCGCGCTGGTGCGAAAAGGCGTCGGGGTGGTGATCTCACCGCTGATCGCGCTCATGCAGGACCAGGTCGACGCGCTGACCGCACTCGGTGTCCGGGCCGGATTCCTCAACTCGACGCAGTACCCGGACGAGCGGCGGATGGTCGAGGCGCAGTTCCTGGCCGGCGAGCTGGACCTGCTCTACCTCGCCCCCGAGCGGCTCAAGGTCGACGCCACCCTGCGGCTCCTGGACCGGGGCGTCGTCTCGCTGTTCGCGATCGACGAGGCACACTGCGTCGCGCAGTGGGGCCACGACTTCCGGCCCGACTACCTCACCCTCTCCCAGCTGCACGAGCGCTGGCCGGACGTACCGCGCGTGGCGCTCACCGCCACCGCGACCGAGGCCACCCACGCGGAGATCGCGTCGCGGCTCAACCTGCAATCGGCCCGGCACTTCGTGGCCAGCTTCGACCGGCCCAACATCCAGTACCGGATCGTGCAGAAGGACAAGCCGCAAAAGCAGCTGCTCGACCTGCTCCGGGCCGAGCACCCCGGCGACGCGGGCATCGTCTACTGCCTGTCCCGGGCCTCGGTGGAGAAGACCGCCGCCTTCCTGGTCGACAACGGCATCGACGCGCTGCCCTACCACGCGGGCCTGGACTCGCGCGTGCGCGCCGCCAACCAGTCCCGCTTCCTGCGCGAGGACGGCATGGTGATGGTGGCCACCATCGCGTTCGGGATGGGCATCGACAAGCCCGACGTGCGCTTCGTGGCCCACCTGGACCTGCCCAAGTCGGTCGAGGGCTACTACCAGGAGACCGGCCGCGCGGGCCGCGACGGGTTGCCGTCCACCGCGTGGCTGGCGTACGGCCTTCAGGACGTCGTACAGCAGCGCAAGATGATCGACGGCTCCGAGGGCGACCTGGCCCACCGCCGCCGACTCGGTCAGCACCTGGACGCGATGTTGGCGCTGTGCGAGACGGTCGAGTGCCGCCGGGTGCGGCTGTTGGCCTACTTCGGCCAGCAGAGCACCGCGTGCGGCAACTGCGACACATGCCTGTCGCCGCCCGCCTCCTGGGACGGCACGATCGCGGCGCAGAAGGTGCTGTCGACCGTATGGCGACTGCACCACGACCGACGCGGGCAGAAGTTCGGTGCGGGCCAGATCGTCGACATCCTGCTCGGCGCCAAGACGGCCAAGGTCATCCAGTTCGACCACGACACACTTCCCGTATTCGGCATCGGCACCGAGCTGGGCCGAACCGAATGGATGTCCGTGGTACGGCAGTTGCTCGCGATGGGGCTGGTCGCGGTGGAGCCCGCGTACAGCGCGCTCGTGCTCACCGAACAGAGCGGCGAGGTGCTCGGCCGCCGGCGCGAGGTGATGTTGCGCCGCGAACCGGAGCGGCCCGCGCGAGCGGCCAAGGCAGCGAAGGCGGCCAAGACCGGCAAGGGCAAGGCCGCACCGGTGGAGATGCCCGCAGAAGCCGCGCCGATCTTCGAGGAACTGCGCGCCTGGCGGGCGGCGACGGCGAAGGAGCAGGGCGTCCCGGCCTACGTGATCTTCCACGACGCCACATTGCGCGAGATCGCCACGACCCGCCCGACCACGCTCGCCGAACTCGGCACGATCAGCGGCATCGGCGAGAACAAGCTGGCGAAGTATGGTCAGCCGATCCTGGACACGCTGGGCGGCTCGGGGGCGGGGGCGAGCTCAGGGGCGGACGCGGGCGCGGGCCCGGCGCCTGTGCCGGTACAGGCACGGGCACAGGCACATGCACAGGCACCAGCCACTGCCAAGGCCCCCGCGCCGGCCGCCGAACTCACCCGCGAGCCGGTGGCCGAACTGATCCGCGAGCCGCTGCCGGACTACCAACCCGACGACCGGTACGACTACGAGCCCGACTTCGAACCGGAGCCGGAATACCACCCGGAATTCGATCCGGACCCGGACTACCGGAACTAACCCGGACTACCGGAACCAGCCGACCTCGCACCGGGCCCCGGCAACGTCACGCCTCACGCCTCACGCCTCACGCAACAAAAAGCGCTCGCACAACAAAAAGCGGCCGGGCCCGGGAAAATCCCGGACCCGGCCGTTGTCGCCGTCGCCGTCGCTATGTCGCTACCGCCATCGCCGCCGCTCCGCGACCGACGACGAAGCCCGATCAGCCCTTGTTGCCCGCCGTACCGCCACCCTGCTCCGCGTCGAGCTGGTCCAGCTCGGCCAGGAAGCGGGCGATCACGTCGCTGTCGGCCACCAGCGTGCCGACCGGCTCGCCGAGTACCTTGCCCGCGAGGTCCGTGGCGATCAGGCCCAACTCGGCGTGCAGCGAAGCGCTCGCGAGCGCGACGTCCGCGTCCAGCCGCTCGTGGCCCGTGGTGACCAGTTCCTCGCGAATCCGCTGACCCTCGGCCCGCGCCTCCGCCATCAGCCGGGCGCCCTCCTCGGCCGCCTTCTGCCGAACCGCCGCGGTCTCGCGCCGGGTCTCGGCCATCTGCGCCCGCAGTTCGGCCAGCGCGGCCTCACTCTCGGCTTGGATGTCCGTCGCCCGGTCGAAGCCGCCTTCGAGCGCGTCGTGTCGTTCGGCGAGCGTGCGCCCGATGCGCGGCAGCAGGATCTTCGCGAACACCGCGAAGACCAGCCCGAAGACGATGAATCCGAAGATCAGTTCGGCAAGATCCGGCTTGAGAGGTCCCATGGCTCGAAATCCTCGAACACGGCCGACCACAAATCAAGTTACGAGCCGCACAGCCCGCCACCCAACGCAACCATCCGACTCCACAACGCACCCATCGGCCTGCCGGCCGCGCCGCCCGAACGGCCGGTCGTGTCCCCGATCATCGGCAACACGGCCGGCCGCCGGGCGCCGGGCGCCGTCGGGCCTCTCCCTCCCAGGTCCGCGGGCGCCGGCGCCGCACACCCGGGCGGCACCGCTCCGAACCGGGCCCACCGGGTGCGTCACCACCCACCACGTCACCGGGCCGGGCGCGCCCCGCCGTCGAAGGTGAAGCCCCTGTCCAGCCCCCCGCGCCGGACAGTCGTCCCTCTCCCTCGCGGCGCGGTCGCCGGCTGTCCGGTGTCCGTGGCGGGTGGCCGTTGATAGCCGGGTACGTACACCCACGCGGTCTCGTCGACCTCCTTGGCCCGCACGTGTACCTCCCCATATGCCGAACTCTCCAGACCGCCACGCTCCGGGGCCACCACCGCCTCGTGCCAGGCCCCGGAGACGATCAGCGCCAGGCAGGCCCGATCGGCGGCGGCCAGCACATCGCGCAGCGGGTCGGCGTTGACCAGTCGACAGGCGGTGTTGATCGCACTGCCCGACCAGCCCCGGGTGTCCCGGACCACATCGCCCGCGTGCAGCGACACCCGCAGCCGGATCCGCGCCTCGTCGCTGGCGTGCCGATCGTGGTTGCGCAATCCGGCATGCAGGCGGTCGATGAACAGGTCGGTCAGGTCCTCCTTGGGCACGTTCGCCGGGATCAGCAGGATCGCCCCGTCACCGCGATCCTCGACCGCGCAGGCGTCCCACGCGATGCCCGCGGCCTCGAGCGCGGAGTGCAGCAGTTCGTACAGCCGACCCCGTACCCACTCCTGGGTGACGTCCGAGCGTCGACCGAATCGCTCGACGTCGAGCACCAGGATCGACATGTATCGCGACTTGGCTGCCACCGAATCCCCCTACCGCGCCGGGCGCTCGCGCGCCGCCTACCCCTCGCCCCTCAAGGAGTACTCCGGCATCGGTCGGGTTGTACGCGTCAGATGACACACAACGCGTTATCGGCCCTATCTCGTATCCACCCGGCTGTACGGCCACCCGGCTATCCGTCGGCCCATTCGCGCAACGCGGGCGGGTCGGGGACGACGATGCTGCCGCGCCGGGTCCGCACCAGTTCCGACTCGTGCAGTACCCGCAGCGCACGGACCACGGATTCACGCGAGATGCCGATCGCATCGGCCAGCTCCTGCTGCGTGGTCCGGATCACGCAGGGCCCCTCGGGACAACCGAGGGTACGGTCGGCCAGCGCCCGAGCCACCCGACGCCCGGTGGCCAGCGCGCCGTACTCGACCCGCCAGCGGTCCGATTCCCGAATCCGCAGCACGGTACGGATCAACACGGCGTACACCAGGGGGGCGTTCGTGTTGAGCAACTCGCGAAACCGGCTCAGCGGCACCAGTACGGCCACCACCGGACCGAGCGCAACCACGGTCGCGGACCGGCCGCGCCCGTCGATACAGGCGAGTTCGCCGACCAATTCCCCCGGCCCACGCACCGCGATGGTCACCGCCGAGCCGTCCGAGGTGGCCCGCTCGATCTTGACCTGCCCGTGCTCGATCAGCACCACGTGGCGCGGATGGTCGCCCTCCATGAACAGCGCGTCCCCACGGTCGTAGCCGAGGCGCCGCCCCGACTCCCGCAGCACGTCCCGGAGTTCCTTGGGCAACGCCCGATCGTCCTCCGCCACACCCGCTCCTCCATCGCCCGTGCCGCCAGAGCTTAACCACGCCCGTTCCGCCTGGGCAGGCGTACGCCTATTCCACGCCGCGGGGCCGGGGGCGGGGCACGCAACGAACGAGCAATGCGGGGCAGCGGAACCGAACCCAGGCTCGGCGGCCTACGTCTCGTCGCTGGCCTTCTGCTGCGTGGCGGTTGCTGCCCTGGTCGGCTTGGCTGGTTCGCGATCGGGGGCGGTTGGCGGGTTGGCGTGGTGGTGTTGGGCTGGTGCCGTGGTGGCCCTGGGTCCGTTCGGCGGGGCCGGGTCGCGGTAGGTGGCCACCGTCTCGTCGTTGCACGTCCCCTCCGGGGCCGGGGTCTTTGCTTGGTGCTTCGCATCCGTTGTTGCCCGTCCACTACGTGGCCGTTGCTGCCCTGGACGGCTTTGCTGGGTCGTGGTCGGGGGCGGTTGGCCGCTTGGCGTCGTGCGGTTGGGCTGGTGGCGTGGTGGCCCTGGGTCGGTTCGGCGGGGCCGGGTCGTGGCGGCTGCCCGCGTCTCGTCGTTGCACGTCCCCTCCGGGGCCGGGGTCTTTGCTTGGTGCTCCGCATCCGTTGTTGCCCGTCCACTACGTGGCCGTCACTGCCCTGGACGGCTTCCCTGGGTCGTGGTCGGGGGCGGTTGGCCGCTCGGCGTCGTGGTGTTGGGCTGCTGGCGTGGTGGCCCTGGGTCCGTTCGGCGGGGCCGATTCGTGGCGGCTGCCGCCGCCTCGTCGTCGCACGTCCCCTCCGGGGCCGGGGTCTTGCTTGGTGCTTCGCATCCGTTGTTGCCCGTCCACTACGTGGCCGTTACCACCCTGGTCGGCATCCCCCGACTCGCGGTCGGGAGCCGTTGTCCCGGCGGCGGCCCCCGGCGGTCGGTGGCCATGGCGCGTCTCGCAGCCCCTCACGGCACCCGCCCTCTCCTCGGGACCGAAACCGGATCCCGACGAGACTCCCCAGGCTCGAGACGAAGCGCGACCTGCGGTTTTACCCGGCACCCGGGTCCGCGCAGGCCGGCGAGTGCGGGTTTCGTGCTCCCCGAGCCGAAACCGAGGCACGACAAGGCAGAAAAGGCCGCACACCCCGCCGGAAACCCAAGCACCGGACACACACCCGACCCAAGACCCCGGGCCTGCGGTCGACATGCACACCGCAACACCCGCCACCCAACCCCAGCGACCCCGGAACGCCTGCGCAGCGGCCGAACCCCCCGACGCCCCACGCACAACCGCCCCCGACCACGAGCCAGGGAAGCCGTCCAGGGCAGTGACGGCCACGTAGTGGACGGGCAACAACGGATGCGAAGCACCAAGCAAGACCCCGGCCCCGGAGGGGACGTGCGACGACGAGGCGGCGGCAGCCGC
>NZ_JBMHHY010000042.1:0-74468 GCF_049739465.1 Embleya sp. AB8 | reverse complement strand
CTCCCCACCCGGCTCCCGACCCGGCTCCCCATCCGAGTCCCGACCCGGCTCCCCATCCGAGTCCCGACCCGACTCCCCACCCGGCTCCCGACCCGACTCCCCACCCGAGTCCCGACCCGACTCCCCACCCGAGTCCCGACCCGACTCCCCACCCGGCTCCCGACCCGACTCCCCATCCGAGTCCCAACCCAAGTCCCCGCTCAGCTCGCCGCCCGACCCCCTCCCCGGCTCCTCGCTCGACTCCCCACCCAACGACCAAGAAAGCCCCGGCAGTTCACCCTCCCCGGCGCCGAGCCGAAACGGCCCGCCCGGCTCCTCCCCCAACACGATCACGTCATACCCACCCGCCCCACAGCACCCGCTCCCGCTCCCATCCGCGTCCGGGCCCCCACCCTCACCCCCACCCTCACCCTCACCCTCACCCCCACCCTCACCCTCACCCTCACCCTCACCCTCACCCTCACCCTCACCGACCGCGTCCTCCCCGCCGCCGGCCCCGATCCCCCTCGCCTCCGCGTACCAACGCCCCAACGACCGGGCGAAGTCCGGATCCCGCTCGGCCCGTAACGACAACGCGCCGGCGAGCGCATCCGCCCGGGTCCACGCCCGTAACCCACCCGGTGCCTCGTGACCCAGCAGAGTCACCTCCAGCTCGCCGGTAGGCACCGCAGCCGACCGATGCGGCACCGCCAGCCCGTCCGCCCCAGCCCCCGCCCCCACCTCCGCCCCCACCTCCGCCCCCGCGTCCCCGCCCTCGCCCTCGCCCGCAGGCGAAGGCGCTTGCGGCAGCGGCAGCGGCATCCGCACCAGTTCGACTAGGCGCTTCCAAGCCAGTCGACCGGCGTCGCCGCCGGCCCCGGCGGCAAGCCCGCTCAGCAGGTCCACCGAGATCGATTCCATGCGATACCCCTTGCGCTCGGGCGACGACGGTGGGTCCACGGTAGAGCTCGGTAGCGCACTGTGAGGCCGGAACCGCATGCGCGAGTACCTCCCGATCGATCGGATCGATCCGATCGATCTCCCGGCTTCGGCAAAATCATCCGGATTTGTTCGGATGTCGGCGCCGATCCGTGCAAATCCGGCCTTCGGGTCACCCGTCATGCGTCCGCCCAGGTACGGCCGTTGCCCATGCCCGGAATGGCAACTCGTTCCATTTCTTCGCGTTCGCTCTGGTAGTGCACTACCGGCCGGTACTAAGGTCACTCCACGCGTTGGCCCAGGGGGTCGTCCCTTCCCCCTGGCCCGACGTGTTCGCTCGGCCGTGTTCCCCGCACCTCAGTACCTCGATAGACCCACGCTCATCGAGGAGGCCGCATGTCATCGAGCACGTCCCCATCGGACCCGCCGGCCGGAAACGATCCCGAACCGCCGCCCCCCGATCCCTCGGCTCACCCGGTTGCCCCGTCGCCCTCGGCGCCTCCGGCACCTCCCGACCGGATGCCCGCGATCCTGCGCGGCCTGTGGTACCGGCAGTTGCACCGCTACCCGGCCAACGGGCCGCGGATCTTCTACCTGTCCATCGTGGTCGTCGGCTCGGTGATCCTGTACTACGAGCTCTACATCCAGTACGCGGTCTCCACGCTGCTGATGCACGAATACGGCATGACCTTCATGTACGCGACGATGATCTCGGTCGTCGGCAACGCGGTAGGCGCGTTCGCCTCGCTCCTGGCCGGCCTCGCCGACCGCTGGGGGCGGGCCAATCTGGTCGTGTACGGCCTGCTGATCACCGGTGTCCTGGTCCTGTTCGCGCTGCCCAACGCGCCGAGCAAGGGCTGGTTCATGTTCTTCATGGCCCTGGTGAACATCGTCGAGGGCATGGCCCTGGTCGCCACACCGGCGTTGATCCGTGACTTCTCCCCGCAGGTCGGCCGGGCCGGGGCGATGGGCTTCTGGACGCTGGGGCCGATCGTCGGCAGCCTGGTGGTCACCACGGTCAGCAGCCACACCCTTGACACGAGCAGTTGGCAGGACGAGTTCCGCTACGCCGGCATCGTCGGTCTGCTCGTCTTCGTGATCGCGCTGTTCGGGCTGCGCGAGTTGTCCCCGGCGCTGCGCGACCAACTCATGGTCTCGCTACGGGACAAGGCGCTGATCGAGGCGAAGGCGCGCGGGCTGGACGTGGCGGCCACGCAGCAGAGCCACTGGCGGCAGCTGATGCGGCCGGACATCCTGGCGCCGGCGCTCGGGATCAGTCTGCACCTGATGTTCTACTACACCGTCGTGGGCAACCTGGTCGTCTACTACTCGACCGTCTACGGGTACTCCGAGCAGCGCACCAACGCGCTCGCCAACTGGTACTGGGGGGCCAACGCGATCGCCCTCGTCGTGGTCGGCATCGCGTCCGACCTGACCCGGGTACGCAAGCCGTTCATGATCGTGGGCGGCGTGGGCACGGTGGTGTTCACGTATCTGTTCGCGCTGACCACGGACAAGCCGGACACGGGCTACTACACGTTCGCCTGGCTGCTGGTCGGCATCGGGGTGTGCAGCGGGCTGACCTACGCGCCGTGGATGGCCGGGTACACGGAGACCGTCGAGAAGCACAATCCGGCGGCGACCGCGACGGGGTTGGCGGTGTGGGGCTGGATCATCCGGATCGTGGTATCGGTGTCCGCCGTATTCACCCCCGTGATCGTCACGTCGGCGACGCCGCTGGTGAACCATGGCCAAGAGGTGGTCGCGGCGCAGGCGGACGCGGGTCCCGCGCTCGAGTTGGTGCAGAAGGATCCGGCGCTGTTCGTACAGCTGTCCAAGTTCCCGAACCGTGCGGCGATCCCGCTCGACCTGCAGCTCAAGGCGCTGCAACTGGCCGGGGGCGACCTCGCCAAGCTGAACCTGGTCGAGCAGAAGCAGAAGTCGCTGGCCGTGCTGATCGACCACGGTCGGGAGGTACAGCAGGCCAAGGATCGGGCGAGCGACGAGTGGACGCGCTGGTGGTGGCTGACCCTGGCGTGCCAGGCGCTGTTCATCCCGTGCGTGTTCGTGATGGCCGGGCGCTGGAGTCCGCGCCGGGCCCGGGAGGACGAGGAGGCACACGCGCGGCGGGTCGAGGCGGAGTTGGCCGCGCTCGGCGCCGACGGCGCTCCGGATGTCGCGCAACCGGCCTGAGCCGGGACGCCCACATCGGCGGAGAGAACACGCCGGAAGGCGGAAAACGCCGAGGGCCGGCGCCGCACACGAAGTGCGGCACCGGCCCTCGGTCGTGCTGATCGGTGCGGATCAGAGGCGGTTGATGTTCTCCGCCTGGAGGCCCTTCTGGCCCTGCACGACGTCGAATTCGACGGCTTCGCCCTCGATGAGCTCACGGTAGCCGTTGCCCTGAATCGCGGAGAAGTGAGCGAAGACGTCGTCGCCGCCACCGTCCTGCGCGATGAAGCCGAAGCCCTTTTCCGAGTTGAACCACTTCACGGTTCCGGTAGCCATAATTTTCTCCCTACATGTGGGCCGATGAACGAATCCACACTTCGTGAATCCGGGCGTCGCCGCGTTTTTCGCCCTCATTTCGGAAGCTACCGAAATGCAAAATGCGCCCGTAGTGAACAGCTCTACAGGCGCACTCAGAAGATGATGCGAACCACAACTGCAACAGGCTTCAGACTAACACAGGACGAGGCCAAGATCGAGTCCTGCCGCAAAACGTCCGTGTCCGACCGCTTCACACCGCACTCTGCGCACCTGTCGACCGGTCTGTGACCGGTCCGCCGACAGAACCCAGCGATCGAGCGGATCTGCGCGCTTTACCCATCCGTGCCGGGCGTCAAACCACAAACCTGGACATCGGGCAACCCGGACCGGCCGGCCGACCTCGCGCGCGGCCGGCTACTGCTCCGACCGGTCCGCCACCCGGTCCGGCACCGGCGCGGCCGGCACCGGGACCGGGCGGCTCGGTCCGCGCACCCAGCGGGCCGGGGCGGCGGAGAGCAGATGCAGGGCGGCCTCCATCGGGCCTCGGCGCAGCGTGTGTCGCCAGAGCCCGCACAGCACCAGGGCGGCGGCGGCGAAGCCGAACAGTCGACTCCAGGTCTGCCCCCGGTCGAGCGGGAACCACTGGTCGATCGCGATCAGGTGGCCGGTGTACACGGTGAGCGCCATCGCGCCGACCGCGATCAGCGGGTCGAGCAGGATCCGGCCGATCCGGGCCCGGCAGGCCAGTAGGGCCAGGCCGAGCAGGGCGAGCGCGACGCCGGTCGCGCCGACGATCTCGAACGGTGTGCCGGTGTGTCCCTCGGCGACGGTGAGCCAGGCCGGGTCGGTCACCGGGACCGAGCCGACGCGCCCGTGGATCAGCTCGGGCACGGTGTCCGGCGCCGCCACGCGGGCGAGTCGCTCGCCGGTGAACAGCTCGACGACGAGCCAGGAGCCGCCGTAGCCGAGCACCGCGAGGCCGCCGCCGATCCCGACGAGGGCGCGCTGGACCCGCAGGTCGGCCACCCGCAACCGGCCCACCGCCATCCCGGCAAGGACGAACGGGAGCCAGGTGAGCGCCGGGTAGCTGCCGGTCAGGAACAACGTCCGGAACAGTTCGCCCGGACCGTGCCAGTCGTCGAAGCCGGGGGCCGCATAGGCGATCTCGCCGGTGTCGCCGGCGCGGCGCAGCAGGAACGAGGCGATCGGACCGAGCAGCGCGAGACCGGCGGCGAGCAGCGCGAGGGTACGCGCGTCCAGCCACAGGGCGGGCCACGCGAGCAGGAAGTAGAGGCCGTAGAAGGCGAGGATGACGAGCACGCCGGTGTCCAGGTCGGCCAGCCACATGCCGAGCGGGATCAGCAGCGCGGCGCGGACCAGCACCCGGGTGACCACGGCGGCGGTGTCCCGGTGCCATCCGCGCAGCGGGGCCCGGCCGGACATCAGTACCAGGGACAGTCCGGCCAGGAACGCGAACAGCGCGGCGGCTCGGCCGGTGACCCCCTGGACCAGCGTGTCCAGGCCGCCGCCGTAGGGGTTCGGACCGACGTGGGAGGCGAACATCCCCAGGATCGCGAGCGCACGAGCGGCGTCCACACCGACGATTCGCGCCCGCCGCCGCCCCTTCTCTCGCACCCCCACTTCGGCCCACATGCGCCCACCATAGGCGGCGATTCCGACCCCGGTCGGTCCTCGCGGCGCGGGTGCGCGCGTCGTCGGGTGGGCTATTCGGCCGCGTCCGGGGACTGCGCGCCGACCGCGGCGGATTCGGCGCCGCGGCGCCGGACCACGACCATGCCCAGCGCCAGCGAGACGCAGCCGACGAAGACGCTGACCACGACCGGCGTGGACAGGCCGTGTCGGACCGAGGCCCCCGCCGCGCACTGGACCAGCGTCATCGGCAACATGCCGAGCGCCGTCCCGATCACGAAGTGGCCGGTGCGGATCGCGGTCGCCGCCGCGCCGTAGCTGACCACCGAGGAGGGGATCACCGGGATCATCCGCAGGATCGTGATCGGCACCAGGCCGTGGCGGGAGAGTCGGCGGTCGAGTACGGCCAGCGCCTCTCGCTTGTGCAGCCACCCGCTGATCCGTTCCCGGCCCAGCCGGCGGCCCAGGTAGAGGCTGATCAGGGCGCCCGCGGTGGCCCCGATCAGGGTGACCACGGTGCCGCCGAGCGCGCCGAACAGCGCGCCGGCGACCGGTGCGAACAACGACTTGGGTATCAGCGCGACGACGCCGAGCGCGCAGACGACGGTGAAGATCGTCACCGAGACCGGCAGCGGCCAGTGTGTCCACGCGCCGTGGTCGAGGAAGTCGCGCAACGCGTCGAGCAAGCTCCGCACGGTGTCCAACCTGCGTCCGCCCCTCGTACCCCTGGTGTGACGGCGCCGAATGCGCCGGATGCCGATCGATCGCACGATCTCGTGCGCGGCGTCGGCCGCGCCGGTCGCCCCGGGCGCGCCCAGGCCCCATGGCGCGCATTCGGCCCATTGTACGGAGCGCCCGCGTCGTCCGCGTGAACACCGGGACGGGTCGAAATGATCATGAAAGGAATGAACGGGGCACGGTCCGCGCATCGATCCGCCGCGCCGGCGCGGGTCTCGCACTGGAGCGGGCCGGGCATCCGTGTTAGAAAACCTACTGACCACTAGGTTTTTATGGAGGATCCATGACCGAGACCACCGCACGCACGCGCTTCCGTGCCGCGACCTGTCCCTACGAGGACGCGGCGCTGCCGATCGAGGAGCGGGTGGCGGACCTGCTCGGCCGGATGACGGTCGCCGAGAAGGCCGGTCTGATGTTCCAGACCATCGCGGTCATGGGCGCCGAGGGCACCCTGTTCGACGACGACGGCACCGGCTCGACGCCGTTCGGCTTCAGCGTCCGGCAGCTGATCGCCGACAAGGGGATGAACCACTTCAACCTGCTCGGCGGCGGCAGGCCCGAGCACATCGCGCAGTGGCACAACCGGATCCAGGAACTGGCCCTGGAGACCCGCCTGGGCATCCCGGTCACCCTCTCCACCGACCCCCGGCACCACTTCACCGACAACCCGGGCACCGCCGCGTACGCCGAGGGTTTCTCGCAGTACCCCGAGACGCTCGGCCTGGCCGCGATCGGCGACCCCGAGCTGGTCCGCGAGTTCGCCGACCTGATGCGCCGCGAATACCTCGCGGTCGGCATCCGGCTCGCCCTGCACCCGCAGATCGACCTGGCCACCGAGCCGCGCTGGGCGCGGATCAACGGCACGTTCGGCGAGGACGCCGAGCTGACCGGCACGTTGGTCGCCGCCTATATCCGCGGCGCCCAGGGCGAGACGTTGAACACCGAGTCGGTGGCGTGCATGACCAAGCACTTCCCCGGCGGCGGCCCGCAGCTCGACGGCGAGGACCCGCACTTCGCCTACGGGCGCGAACAGGTCTACCCGGGCGACAACTTCGACTACCACCTGGCGCCGTTCAAGCAGGCGCTCGCGGCCGGCACGTCGCAGATGATGCCGTACTACGGGATGCCGATCGACACGGAGCACGAGGAGGTCGCGTTCGGGTTCAACAAGGGCGTCATCACCGGCCTGCTCCGCGACGAGTTGGGCTTCGACGGCATCGTGTGCACCGACTGGGGCCTGATCTCCGATACGAACATCATGGGCCAGCCGATGCCCGCGCGGGCCTGGGGCGTCGAGGACCTGTCCGTACCGGACCGGGTGTTGCGGGTGCTCGAGGCCGGTTGCGACCAGTTCGGCGGCGAGGACATCCCCGAGCAGATCGTCGCGCTGGTCGAGGCGGGCCGGCTGCGCGAGGAGCGGCTGGACGTATCGGTCCGGCGGCTGCTGCGGGAGAAGTTCGTACTCGGCCTGTTCGACGACCCGTTCGTGGACCCGGCGGCCACCGCCGCACGGGTCGGCACCGACGCGGGCATCGCGGCCGGGCGGCTCGCGCAGAGCAGGTCGATCACCGTGCTGAAGAACGAATCGCCGCTGCCGCAGCACGATTCGCTGCTGCCGCTGGCCGAGGGCACGCGCGTGTATATCCGCGGCGTCGACGCCGAGGTGGCCGCCCGGTACGGCACGGTGGTGGCCACGCCGGAGGAGGCGGACGTGGCGATCGTCCGGATCAAGACGCCGTTCGAGCCGCGCGAAGGGGGCTTCGAGCAGTTCTTCCACGCGGGTTCGCTGGAGTTCGCCGAGGCCGAGCTGACCCCGATCCTGGACCTGTGCGCGACGGTGCCCACCGTCGTGGACATCCACCTCGAACGCCCGGCGGTGCTCCCGGAGATCGCCGAGGCGGCGGGCGCGCTGGTGGCGAACTACGGCTGCGCCGACGCGCCGCTCCTGGACACCCTGTTCGGTCGGGTCCGGCCCGAGGGCGACCTGCCCTTCGAGCTGCCCCGGTCGATGGCCGACGTACGCGCCCAGCGCTCGGACGTACCGCGCGACGGCAAGGACCCGGTCTTCCCGTTCGGACACGGCCTGCGCTACCGAGCCGACCGCTCCTGAGTCGGCCGAAAAGTACCGGGTGATCCGGAACGCGACGACTCGCCCGAAGCACCACGAGACCCACCCGGCACGGCCCGCCGGGTGGGTCTCGGGCGCGGCGGACACGCACCGGTTCACCATTGCCGCCCTCGCCTGCTTAGGGTGCTGCCATGGGTAGCGAGCGGCGGGAGGGCGTAGCCCTGTCTCTGCACGCGACGGCCCGGGCGCTGCGGGTGTACCGGCTGCGTGCCGTCGCGTCGACCGTGGTCGGCCTGGCCTGCACGGGAGCGTGGTCGGTGATCCTGTCCACGTCCGGGGACGGCGGCGACGAGGGCTGGAGCGGCTGGGGCATGGTCCCGCTCGTGGTCGGCGTGGTCGCCCTGGTGATCGGAATCGGCGGGCTCGTCCTGGCCCGGCGGATGCGGCGCACGTTGTCCCGCCATCCGTGGGTGACCTGCTCCTGCCGCTTCCGCGACCCGGCCGACGGCGACGGCGCGTGGGGACCGCCGCTGGTGATCGGCGACCGGGCCGGCGACGGCACGCAGTACGCGCTGATCGTGGTGTCCATGTCGCATCGCTGGTGGCACCTGCACAAGTGCGACGGCGGCGACGTGTGGTTCGCGGGCGACCCCACCCGGGGCGGCGTGGTCTCCCCGCCCGGGGGCGAACTCCTGCTGTGGACCCGGCCGAGCCGACTCAGCCGCAGCAGCCGACCCACCCGCCGGGCGAACCCCGCGGGAGCCTGAGCCGTCGCCGACCGATCCGCGCACCGCGACACCGGTCCCGCGGCTTGCGGATCCGGCTCACTTCACCACCCGCATGCTGATCGGATAGCGCATCACATCGCCACCGGCCGCGCGCGCCCCGCCGAGGATGGCGAACACCGCAATCGCCGTGAACATCGCGGAGATCAGCAGGCCGCCCGCAATGTTGCCGAACAGCGCCAGGATCGGGGTCAGTACGAACGAGAACAGGCACGTCAACTGGAAGTTGAGCGCCGAACTCGCGTTGGCCCGGACGAACTTCGAACGGCTGCCCACGGTGCGCCGGATCAGATACGGACCGACCACGGGCGCACAGAACCCGCTCCAGTGGGCGACCGCGCTCCACCCGCGCTCGCGTCCCGGCCGCAGCGCCTCGAACGGCCGCGCGGGTGGCCGATCGAGCATCCACGGCAGCGGCGGCGGTCCGGGCCTGGGCCGCGCCATCGGCACCGGCGGTGGGGGCCCCGCCATCGGCATCAGCAGATCCTCGAGCAGGGTCTCCAGATCCGACCGGGTCTTCCCGGCCAGCGCCGCCGCCACCCGTTCCTCGAACTCGTCGACGGTCAGCCGGCCTTCGCCGTAGGCGTACTTCAGGTGTTCGATCGTGCGCTCACGATCCGCGTCACTTACCCGCATGTGCGCGGGCATGCCGTACCAATGAGGTGGATGAGGACCGGAATTCGGGTGCATGCGCGGCTCCTCTCGCTGTGCACACGGCTCCGTACAGCATGCGCCGTCGACGAAGCGTGGTCCATCAGGGATAACCCTTGGGCCGACCCCGAGGCAACCGCCGCAGGGATGACCCGGGTTGCCGCTCGGGCGAACGCCGCGAGGGTCGGGAACCGATCCGATGTCGGCTGCGTCACAGCGCCATGCGAATCCACGACCGCTCCACGCGCGGGGCCGCGGCCCTGCCGATATTCGTGCTGACGGCGGGACTCGTCGTCGGCGGATGCACATCCTCCTCCGACCACGACGCCAAGCCGGAGCCGACCCGGCCGAGCACGCCGTCCGCCGAGTCGGTACGGCTGACCGCGTTCGACTCGTGCGGCGCGCTCGTCGACGACTTCCGCACCGCGGCGACGCGGCGGATGGACGGGCAGACCGGGTCCGCGCGGTTGCCCGACGGCGCGATCCCGGACCAGGGGGCGCCGGCCGGCGCGCCCAAGGCGGCCCAGGGCTTGGCGGCGGACGCGGCGGCACCCGCCGCGCCCGGCGCCCAGGAGCACTCGACCACCAACAACCAGGAGCAGGGCGTCGACGAGCCCGACGTGGTCAAGACCGACGGCCGCCGGGTGTTGACCGTGGCAACCGGCCGGTTGACCGTGGTCGACGTGGCGACCCACCGAATCAGCGGCACGCTGGAGGTGCCGGGGGCGCGCGCGAGCAACCTGCTGCTGTCCGGCGACCGGGCCCTGCTGATCCTGAACAGCAGCCCGAACCTGCCGCAGAGCTCCGGCGGTTCGGGCAAGGCGGTGCCGCTCCCGAGCAGCGGCACCGCGTCGATCGCGCCGGACACCCGGGCCCGCTTCGTGCTCGTCGACCTGACCGGCGCGCCCCGGGTGATCGGTGATCTGTCGGTGGACGGCAATTACACCGACGGGCGGCAGATCGGCAACATCGCGCGGATCGTGGTGCGCTCGCGCCCGCGCCTGACCATGTCGATGGACAACTCGCCGGACCGGGCCAAGGAACTGATCCGCCGATCCACCACCTCCGACTGGTTGCCGCAGTTCACGCTGGCCGCCAACGGCCGGACCGACTCGGGCAATCTGGTCGGCTGCGATCGGGTCAGCCGACCGGTCGATCGGCCCGGCGACAGCGGACACACCGGCGCCGCGACGCTGAGCGTGTTGTCCTTCGACCTGACCCGCGACCTGGACAAGGGCGATCCGGTGACGGTGGCCGCCGACGTGGACAACGTGTACGCCACGGACGCCAATCTCTACCTGGCCACCACGACCAGGCAGCGAAACGTGTCGAGCGACGCGAAGGTGATCGGCGGCGGGTCGCCGATCACGAGCACCGTGATCAACCAACTCGACATCTCCGGCCGGGATCTCTCCGGGAACAAGGGCACCCCGAAGCTGGTCGCCACCGGCGTGGTCTCCGGCTCGATGATCAACCGGTACGCGATGTCGGAGCACGCGGGCAACCTGCGGGTGGCCACCACGCTGAGCGCCGGCGACCCGACCGTCCCCAGGTCGCTGCCGAGCGGACTGCCCACCGGCGGCACCACCGGGAGCACCTCCGCACCGGGCGACACCACCCAAAGCGGCACCCTGCCGGGCGGCAACGCGCAAAGCGGCGCCACCGACAGCGCCGGCGCCCCGAGCAGCGCCGCACCGAGCACGACCGCGCCGAGCGCCGCGGTCCCCGGCGCCCCGGCCGCCCCCGCGAGCAACTCGCGTCCCGGCATCGCGCCGAGCGCCGGGACGGACGGTCAGCCGAGCACGCCGCCGAACATGTCGCCGCCGATCGCGCCGCGCTCCAGCAGCGAGTCGGCGATCACCGTGCTGGCCCGCGACGGCGACCGGCTGACCACGATCGGCCGAGTGGGCGGACTGGGCCGGACCGAGCGAATCATGGGCGTACGCTTCGCCGGTCCGATCGCCTACGTGGTGACCTTCCGGCAGACCGACCCGCTGTACACGGTCGATCTCCGCGATCCGCGCGACCCGAAGACGATCGGCGAGCTGAAGCTCAACGGCTATTCGGCCTACCTGCACCCGATCGCCGACGGTCGGCTGATCGGCGTCGGCCAGGACGCCACCGACGGCGGACGCCGGCTGGGCACCCAGGTGTCCCTGTTCGACGTGAACAACCTCGCCGCTCCGAACCGGGTCGCGCAATATGTGGTGCCGGGAGCCGATTCGCAGGCCGAGCAGGACGCGCACGCGTTCCTGTACTGGCCCAAGGACGGCACCGTGGTGGTGCCGGTGTCCGGCTCCTACCTCGTCCCGCCGCAACTGCCGGGCGATCGGGCGCAGATCGCGCCGGGCGAGAAGTCCCCGTACGGCGAGCGCCCCTACGCCCTGGTGTTGCGGATCGACGGCACCAGGATCGTCGAGGTGGGCCGGGTCACCCACCCGGACGCGCGGATCCAGCGTTCCCTGGTGATCGGCACCGACCTGTGGACGGTCTCCACCGCCGGGATCTCCGTGGACCGGCTCGCCGACGTGCGGCAGGTGGCCTGGATCCCGACCGCGTGAGCGTCCCGCGCCCGAGCCGATCGAGCCGGTCTGCTATACCGGAAGGGCCGATCTGACAGACCATCAGAAACGACCGGGAGCGCACATGGCGGCCACCGTCTTCACCGACCTCCAGCAGATCAAGGACTCGGTGGGCAAGCACCTCGGGTACAGCGAGTGGCTGGAGATCACCCAGGAGCGGATCAACCTGTTCGCCGACGCGACCGGCGACCACCAGTGGATCCACGTGGACGTGGCCAAGGCGACGGAGGGGCCGTTCGGCGCGCCGATCGCGCACGGCTATCTGACCCTGGCGCTGTCCAACCTCTTCCTGCCGCAGCTCGTCGAGGTGCGCAACATCTCGATGGGCGTCAACTACGGCGTGGACAAGGTGCGCTTCCCCGCCCCGGTCCCGGTCGGCTCGCGGGTGCGCGGCGGGGCCGAGATCGCGGCGGTGACGGACATCGCGGGCGGCATCCAGGTGATCATCCGGATCACCGTGGAGATCGACGGCGCGGCCAAGCCGGCGTGCGTCATCGACTCGATCACCCGGTATCTGGCCTGATCGACCTGCCGTACGCAACCGCCGGACGGGCCGGCCCGGGCCCGCCCGGCGGTCGCGACGGCCTACGCCTCCGGCTCGATCAACACGCAGCGGGTCCGGCTGTAGATGGTCGGCATACATTTGTTGCAATGCGTACAGGACGACGCGATGTTCCGATCGGCCGCGATCCGGTTGATCAGGTCCGGCTCGTGCAACAACGCGCGGCCCATCGCGACGAAATCGAAGCCCTCGGTCATCGCCAGGTCCATCGTGTCCCGGTTGGTGATCCCGCCGAGCAGGATCAGCGGCAGCTTCAGCTCGGCCCGGAACTGCCGGGCGGAGGCCAGCAGATACGCCTCCTCGTAGGGGTACGAGCGCAGGATCCGGTGGCCGATCAGCTTGACCCCCAGCCGCTGCGGCTGCGCGAAGGTGGCGGCGAACTCCGGGACCGGCGCGTCGCCTCGGAAGAGGTACATCGGGTTCAGCAGCGAGCTGCCCGCGGTCAGCTCCAACGCGTCCAGCGAGCCGTCCTGTGCCAACCAGCGTGCGGTTTGCAGGCTTTCGGCCAACCGGATCCCGCCCGGGACGCCGTCCTCCATGTTGAGCTTGGCCAGCACCGCGATCCGGTCCCCCACCGCGTCGCGCACCGCCCGACACACCCCGCGCGCCACCTTGGCCCGGTTGGCGAGCGGACCGCCGTAGGCGTCCTTGCGGTGGTTGAGCCCGGGGCTGAGAAAGGCGCTGGCGAAGTAGTTGTGGCCCAGGTGGATCTCCACCGCGTCGAACCCGGACTCGATCGCGAGCAGCGCGGCGTCGGCGTGTGCCCGGGTGATCCGGGCGATGTCGTCCTCGGTGGCGGCACGTGTGACGCGCATGCTCAGCGGGTTGAACATCCGGCCCGCCGACAGCGCCGGTCGGCCGTTGGATCTGGCGTTGGCCACCGGGCCGGCGTGGCCCAGTTGTGCGGAGACCGCCGCCCCCTCGGCGTGCACCGCGTCGGTGAGTCGGCGCAACCCAGGCACCGCCTCGGGGCGCATCCAGATCTGGTGTCGGTCGGTGCGTCCCTCGGGGGCGACCGCGCAGTACGCCACCGTGGTCATCCCGATCCCGCCGGCGGCGGGCCGGCGGTGGTACTCGATCAGGTCGTCGGTGACCAGCGCGTCCGGTGTGGCGCCCTCGAAGGTCGCGGCCTTGATGATCCGGTTGCGCAGGGTGAGCGGGCCGAGCTTGGCGGGAGCGAGCACGTCGGGTATCACGGGGCACCTCGTTGTGTGCGGGGCGGACCGGCCGCGCACCGGCCGGCAGCGCGCGCCACGGCTCGGGCCGCTGTCACGGCACGCACCAAACCACGAAGCGCCCGCATTTTCAATCGCCGATCGAAAGCCGGGCGGGGGTTCGGGTCAGGTCAGCGGGACCACCAGGACCGGGCAGTGCGCGTGTTCGATCGCCGCCGACGTGACGTGGCCGACCCAGTGCCGCAGCGGACCCCGGCGGTGCCGCACGCCGACCACGGCCAACGCGCTGTCGGCGGACGCGGCCACCAGTGCCCCGGCCGCGTCGCCCAGGACCGATTCGGTGCGCACCTCGACGTCCGGGAACTGCGCCCGCACGCGCGCCAACGCGCCCGCCAACGCGGTCGCGTGCACCTCGCCGACCGCGCGCAGGTCCGCCTCGGTGGGGCCGGCGAGCCCCGCGTATCCGGGCCAACTCCACGCGTGCACGGCGTGTACCGGCAGCCCCCAGCCCCGAGCCGCCTCGAACGCGGCGCGCACGGCCGCTCCGTCCCCGTCGCCCTGCACGCCCAGCAGCACGTCCGCCCCGCGCACCCCGGGTACGCCGGCCCCGGTCGGCGTGGCGTGCTCGCCGCGCACGATCAGCAGCGGGCACGGGGTCCGCGCGGCCAGGAACCGCGAGACCGAACCGAGCCGCAGGCCGACGAACCCGCCCCGCCCGCGTGATCCGGTGACCAGCAACACCGCGCGCTCGGCCGCCGCGAGCAGCACGTCGCCGGGCAGGCCGTAGCCGAGCGTGGCCTGCACGGTCAGGTTCGGGTAGCGCCGCAGTGCCGCCGCGGCCGCGTCCCGGACCAGTTCCTCGGCGGCCCGGCGGGTGTCCTCGTTCGGCTCCACCGTCTCGAAGCCCGGGGTGGCCATCGGCACCCGGATCGTGTGCACGACGCGCAACACCGCGCCGCTGCGCGCCGCCGCCTCCGCGGCCCGGGCCACCGCCCGATCGCCGTGCTCCGAGCCGTCCGTGCCCACGACCACCAGGGGTGTGTCGACCGCGCCCGTGTTCGCCATGCCTGCCCTCCACCGCCGCCGCGCGGCTTCCTCGCCGCGTCCAGGTCCGGGGTCCGAACGCGAAGACCGGCCCGGCGGGGCTGCCGCCGGGCCGGTTCGGGTGACCGCCGCGATCAGAAGTTCAGGTTGCTCAGCAGGTTCGCGACGCTCTTGCCACTGCTGTGGATGCTCGGCGCGATCGAGGTACCGGCGAGATAGAACCCGAGCAGCGCGCACACGATCGCGTGCGGGATTCGCATGCCGCCCTTGCGGATGAAGATGAACACGATGACGCCCAGCAGGACGACGGTGGAGATGGACAAGGCCATGGGGGTGACTCCTCGGGACGGCGCGCCCGGGGGCGCAGGGGACGAGTGCCGGTGGGACGGCGGGACTTGTGTGCTTTTGTCACCGGGACAAAAACTAACAGAAAGTGTCAACAAAGTAGCAAAGTGTCACACTTCTGCTCGGCGAGTCGCGCTCGGCGGCGGCGTTTCCCGGCGTGTCGTGTCCCGCCCCGGCGCGGAGCCGGTCGGCCACAAACGACTGCGGCCGGCCCGACGAATACGTCGGACCGGCCGCAGTACGTGTGAAGGGTGCCCCGATCAGGTCGGCGGCACCTCGATGTCGGTCTCCAACCGGCGCCGCTCGCGCAGCCCCCGGGTGATCGGGTGCTCGTCGCCGAGCTTGCGCCGACACGCGCGCTCGGTCCGGGTGAACCACTCCCGGGACTCGTCCCGACGGCCGATCTCACCCAGGCTGTGCACCCGGTTGGCCGCCGCGACCAGGGTGTGCGGATGGTCCGCGCCGAGCAGCGCCTCGTAGCGCTCGTAGGTGACCCGGTCGAGCTCGGCGCACTCGTCGGTCTCGCCCGCCTGGTAGAGGTTGTTCGCGTGGTTGACGGCGGCGGCCAGCGTGAACGGATGGTCCTCGCCCAGCGATTCGCGCAGCCCCTCCAGACACCGGCGACCCAGCGTCATCGCCTCCTCCGGCCGGCCGACCGCGCGCAGATAGCTCGACAGATTGTTGCCGCACCCGAAGGTGAACGGGTGTTGCGCGCCGAACTGCTCGCGGTAGCCCTGGTAGGCGTCCTGGGCGAGGTCGAGCGCCTCGTCGTCGTTGCCCATCGCGTGATGGTCGGCCGCGAGGTTGATCGCGCACGAGAGCATCTCGGGGTGGGTGGGACTCAGGTAGGCGCGGTACTTCTCCAACGTGTCGGTGTCCAACGAGCGGGCGTAGCGCGCATCCCCGGCCTGTCGGATCGTCACGGCCAGGTTCTTGGACGTACGAAGCGCGGGCCGGGTGCGACCGAACGCCTCCTCCCGCGCCAGCGTGCGCTGGAGCACCGCCCGCGAACCGGCGTAGTCGCCCAGCTCGCGCAGGTCCTGACCGACCTGGTTGGCAATGGAACAGGTGCGCGGATGATCCTCGCCCAGGATCCGGCGGCGCCAGTCGTACGTCGTCTGGTGTACCTCGCGTGCCTCCTCAAGCCGGCCCATCAGGCGCAGCGAGACACCGAGGTTGTTGGCCGCGGCCAGCGTGTCGTTCGTGTCCTCACCGAAGACGTCGCTGAACCGCCGGTGGTTGTCCCGGTCGGATTCGAGCGCGGTCTGGAAGCGGCCGAGCGCGCGCAGGTCGCCGCCGTAGCCGCGACCGGTGATCAGCGTGTGCGGGTGGTCCGGGCCGAGCGCCTCGCGCTGCGCCTCCAAGGTGGCGCGGTCCAGGTCGTACGCCTTGCGGTACTTGCCCTGGGACCGGTAGACGTTCGCCAACTGCGTGCACATCCGCAGGGTCAGCGGGTCGTGCCGGGTGAACCGCGAACGCCAGCGCTCCAGCGCGATCTCGGCGATGTACTGGCCGAACTCCCAGTCGTCGGAGCGCCAGGCGAAGCGGACCTGTTCGACGATCCAGCGGCGGACGGCCTCGGAGTCGCTCTCCAGCGCGCGCGAGGGCACCAGGTGCTTGTAGAGCTCCTCGTAGCGCTCCTGGTTGGCGGGATCGTCCACGTCCCCGGGGGCGTTCGCGGCCAGGATCTCCAGCGCCTGGGCGCGCCGGGCGGCGTCGTCCTCGGGCGACAGCCGGTCCCGCAGTACGGCCTGGACCAGGCGGTGCACCTGGATGCTGTCCTCGCCGCGGTCCACCCGGGCCAGCGCGTAGCGGCCGAGCTGCTGGAAGATCCGGGACAGCAGCAGCGTGTCGCCGAGCGCGCTGTCCACCCGGACCAGTTCCTGGAGCACCTCGCGCGTGCGCAGCAGCCGCATCGAGATCGAGTCGGGCGACAGGTAGGCGCACAGTTCCAGGAGCCGGACCGCGGCCGGTTGCCGCTGCCCGAGTTCGTCGAGCGAGACGGTCCAGGTCGCGGCAGCGGTGGTCGGGTAGTCCGGCGGCTGGCCCTCGTCCAGGATCGCGCTGACCCGGGTGTTGACCCGCTCCAGGTATTCCTCGACCTGCATCGCCGACTCGGCCAGCCAGGCACCGGCCTGTTCGACCGCGAGCGGCAGGTCGCCGAGCGCGGTGGCCACCTTCTGCGCGTCGGCCTCGGTCAGCGCGGGCACCCGGCGCTGGAGCAGCGTGACGCTCTCGTCCCGACGGAACACCGGCACCTCGAGCGGGCGGGCGCTGCGCGCCCACAGGTCGTTGCGCGAGGTGACCAGGACATGGCCGTTGACGCTGCCCTGCGGCATCAGGTTGGCCAGCGACGCGGGTTCGTCCGCGTTGTCGTAGACGAGCAACCAGCGGTCGTACGGCTCGCCCTGCTGCAGGGTCTGCAACACCGTGGCCGCCGCGTCCGCGACGTTCTCCCCGGTGGGCAGGTCCAGGCGGGCGCCGAGCCGGGCCAGTTGGGCGGCGACGCCCTGGGCCTGTTCGGCGGTGACCCACCAGATGACGTCGTAGTCGGCGGCGAAGCGGTGCGCGTATTCGAGTGCGACCTGGGTCTTCCCGACGCCGCCCAGACCGTGCAGGGCCTGCGGCAGTACGGCGGTGGCGCCCTTGGCGAGCTGGTCGCGCAGCCGCTCCAGGATGTCGTCGCGGCCGGTGAACGCCGGGTGTCGGGGCAACAGTTGGGACACGCGCGGCTTGGTGCCGGGGAACCGGGGGCCGTCCGTGGGCGCCGGGTCGGCCGGGGTGCGGCCGAACGCGCCCAGGAGTACGGCGCGGCAGTGTTCCTCGGACAGCGAGGTCAGCGAGACCGTCTCGCCCACGCCCGGGTCGCCGTCGAGCAGGTCGTCCACCCGCAGTGTCACCACGCTGACCTGATCGGCGGCCGCCAGCCGGCGCAGCGCGGTGCGCATCGGGGTCCAGGACCGGCTGGGCAACGAGCGCGGCGAGGCGACGACCACGACGCTGTCCACGCTGCGCAGGTCGTCCAGGGGTGTTTCCCGACCGCCGGTGCCGAGTACCTGGGCGCCCGCGGCGGTCAGTTGCGCGCGCACCCAGTCGACCCACATCCGGTCGCGGGCGCTGTAGAGGATGCGCACGGTAACCGGGGCGGTGTACCTGACCCGTTCGAAGCGGCGCAGTTCGCGCCGGCGCTCCACCTCGTCGATCGGCGCGAGCCGGGTGATCGCACCGTCGGTGAGCACGCCGGCCAGCCGCTCGTACGCGCTGAGCAGGCTGCCCTCCTGCAGCGGCCGGTCGCCGAGCGTGGCGAGGGTCTCCTCGTAGGCGTAGAACGCCTTGTACGGGATCTCCACCTCGCCCCAGTACTTGGTGCGCTCGGCGTCGGAGCGCTCGGCGAGGAACTCGGCGAACCGCTCGCGGGCGTGGTCGCGGCCGGCTTCGAGCTTGTCCTTCTCGTCGTCCTCGACCCGCATCGGCACCGGCAGGATGCGCAGCGGCCGGTCGGCCTGGCGGGCGATCGAGCGGGCCACGTTGACGCCGCCGTCGATGGCCTGTTCGTTGAGCGTGAAGCCGTCCACCACGATGTCGGGGAGCAGTGTGGTGCAGATCCCGGCGATGTCGTTGAGCCCGGTACGGCTGTCGATCAGCGCGTAGTCGTAGCAGGCGCGCATGTCCTCGCGCAGCGCGTCCAGGAAGCCGATGCCGTGCGGGCTCTCGCAGAAGTCGGCCCAGTTGAACCCGGCCAGCGTGGCGGCGTATTCGTGGTTTTGCCGGCCGGGGCCGAGGAAGCGGATCAGGCCGCCGTCGGGGAAGTCCCGGTCGACCTTGACCGCGTAGCCGTCCACTCGGCTGTCCGCGATCCGGCTCGCCTCGATCATCTCGTCGGTGCTCGCGTCCGAGCCGACCACCCGGGCGAATCGGCGGATCATGTCGAGCACGCCGCGCGTGTCCTCGAGCCGCTTGTCGATCAGGTAGGGGTGGAAGTAGCGGTGCAGGCCCGGGGATTCGAGGTCCCAGTCGACGACGAGCACCCGCTTGCCGCGGGAGGCCAGGATCCAGGCGACGTTGGCGAGCGCCATGGTGCGCCCGGTGCCGCCCTTGTACGAGTAGAACGTGACGATCGTGCCCGGTGGTTTGTCGCTCATCGCCTCAGTGCTCCTCTGCGTCTCCACCGGGTCCCCACAACAACGGGCGGCGGGGATTGTGTCGGGCCGTGATCCATCGGGGTCGGGTGGGTACATCCGACCCGGTGCGTGCATGGGGGGACAACACTCGGATGCCGGTCCCGAACGGCGCGGGGGCGCCGAGCGCCGCTCGCGCGGGGGTCGCACTCGCGCTCTCGGGCCGGCTCCGGTCCGGCCCGTGGCCGTGGTTCCGGCTCTGCGGCGTGTTGCGGTTCGGGTCGGTGGGTACGGCCGGGAACAACTCGCGGGCCTCGGCGGCCGGCAGCGGGCGCAGCGGTACGCGGTTGACCTCGACCACCATCCGGGCCAACTCGGCGACCAGGCGCCGGTAGTCGGCCGAGTGGCCCTCCAGGCGCATCAGGTCGAACAGTCCGTGGCGGGCGTAGATCGGGCCGTATTCCTCGTCGGTGCCCAGGTCGGGGTCCGGTCGCTCGCCCTGCCCGGGTTCGGTGGCCCGCCAGCGCACGGTGACCACGGCGTCGAGTTGCTCGCCGGTGCGGGCCCGATGGCCGCGCACCCGTTCGACCATCACCGCCCATTCGCGCATCGCGCAGGGGTCGGCGAGGTAGTCGGGCGAGGCCAGCACCACGGCCGCCGGAATCGAACAGGCGGCGTGTGCCTCGGGGGGTTCGCCGGGGCCGGTGTCCGCGCACGTGGACAGCAGGCCGCGCGCGCCGCCCTGGCTCGCGAGCCGCGCGGAGACCGCCTGTTCGAGGTCGGCGTGGAAGCGCTCGACGTAGGCGCGCTCGTCGCCACAGGACCGACTCGTGAAGAAGACCGGTGTCATCTCGACCCCTGTTGTCGGCTGTCGATTTCGACGCGCGAGAAGTTGCCCTCCCCGACCGTCACTCGTTGTTCCCACGTTACCCGAGTCCCCTCACGCGACGTTACCTCTCATATACATCAGGTAAGAACATGTTCATCTCGCGTTGTGTGTCCTTCCGCTCGCGCCACTCGTGTCGTTCGGGTCGACCACCCGGTCGGCGGGCTCGTGGCCGGCCGCGAGCCCGTTGCGTTCGGCCCAGGTGCGCCGCCCCGAGCGCACCCGTTCGGCGGCACGGCGCGCCGCGTCCGCGGGTACGTCCTCGGCCCACCACGGCTCGGCGGTGGCCGCCATGCCGGCCACGATCCGCTCGCCGTCGGGGGTGAGTTCGCCGGACCCGCGCAGCGTGCGGATCGCCTCGCCGACATGCGCGCGGTGCACCGCGAACTCGGCCTGCGCCCGATCCTGCTCCTCCCCCTCGACGACGTGTCGCCGCGCCCGCCAGAAGTCGGCGATCCCCAGGTGCGCGTAGGCACCCTGGAGCAGCGCCCCCACGGGTCGGGGGTCCAGCCGCCAGGGCGCCCGGTAGCGCGCCGCCGAACGCGCCGAGAGCTTGGTGATGTCCTGGATGGCGCCGAGCTTGTTGTGTTGGAACTCGTGCACGAGCGTGACGGCCAGCGTGGTCGGTCCCACCTCCGGGGTCAGGGCGAGGCCGCCGAACGCGTGGCGCGAGGACGAGCTGAGGCTGACGCCGGGGCCCGCGGCCACCGGGACCAGCGTGGACAGCGCCGCCGGCAGCGCCGCCGCGTAGGCCCGGTGCGAGTGTGCCAGTTGATCCCACGCGAACGCGAAGTTGCGTTGCAACAACGATACTTGATGGGCGGTCAACCGCTCGGTCGGTTGCCAGCGGTGCACGTCGCGATAGGGGTCGAGGTCCTCGATGGACAACGTCGCGGACAGGCCGGCGGCACTCGCCGAGCACCTGCGGTTGAACTGGCGGCGGGAGATCAGCCGGCCGCCGACCGACCACTGCCGGCCGGTCAGCGCGATCCGACCCGGGTCGGCGGCCACCCGCACCCGGCCCAGGGTGGGCAGGTGGGCCCAGCCGCCGACGGTGTACAGCTCGACTCGGCCGGGGGTGCCGTGTTCGGGATCGGCGCGCAGCGCCGCGGCGGCGGCGATCGAGCCCAGGTGGCCCAGGAGTTGGTCCAGGTCGGGGGCGGCCGGATCGAACTCGGGCGCGCGCAGCCGGAGCAGGCCGCGCATCGCCCACGCGCCGGTGTAGGGGTGGGTCAGCACGGTGCGGGCCGCGTCCGGCGCGGTGCGTTGGAGGTGCGCGAGCAGGTCGAGGGCCTCGGTCAGGTGCGCGGTGCGGGCGCCGGGCAGCCGTTCGCGGGCGGTGGCGACGACCGCGTAGACCTGGAGCAGTCGGCGGCTCTCCTGGGCCCGGGCGAGTGCCGAGACTGCTGCGAAGTCGCCTTGACCGGCCGCGAGTTCGTCGAAGGCCGGAGCGCCGATCCGGTGTGTCCCGATCATCGCCGGCTCCCGGATTCGGCCACCAGGGCGCGGACGTCGGCGCGCACGCGGGCGCCCACGTGGTCGATCAGCGCGCGCAGGTCGGCGCAGTACACGGACGGATTGGCGAAGCCGGTGTCCGGCCGATAGCGGTGCGCCCGCAGTCCGCCGCCGCAGATGTCGAGCACGGGGCAGCGCCGACAGCTCGCCCCGAGCGCGGCATTCGCCGGGGCGTACGCGGGCGCGGCCAGCACGGTGGCCGGGTCGTGCCGGAAGACGTCCAGGCCGGTGGCCGCCGCGCCGTCGAAGGTCGCCTTGAGCGAGTCCTCACGTTCGAACGTGCCGTCGGTCTCGATCACCACCGAACCCGGCGGCGCCAGGCCCAACATCTCGCTGGGCACGGGCCGGCCGAGGACCAGGTCCACCAGATCCTCCAGGATCCGCACCCGGGTCTCCCGTACCGGCGCGCCGTACCACCGGTCGAAGACCGCGATCAACCAGTCGGCGTAGGGGGTTTCCCCCGGCCGCGCGCCCGGCGGCGGGAACTCCCAGGTGGCGTGCGGCAGCAGCAGGTCGATCATCGGCGGTGCGTGGCCGAGCAGCTCGCGATAGGTGGCCACCGGGTCGTTGGCCAGGTCGATCGTGCACAACAGGCCGCCGTACAACGGTCGGTAGCGCGGCCGGCGCAGCAGCGCGATCGCCCGCACCACCTCGGCATGACTGCCCCGCCCGTCCGCGTGCCGCCGGTGTCGGTCGTGCGCGAGCGCGTCGCCGTCCAGCGAGACGCCGACCCGGATCCGGTGCGCCAGGAACACCTCGGCGAACCGCTCGTCGAGGCGAACCCCGTTGGTCTGCACGGTGAACCGCAGTTCGGCCACACCCGCGGTGGCGGCCCGCAGGTCGCGCACGATCGTGTCGATCCGGTCCGGTCCGGCGAGCAGCGGTTCGCCGCCGTGCAGCACGACGTCCAGAACCGACAGGCCGGCCCGCTCGGCGTGCGCGCGCAGCCAGACCCCGAGCGCGCCGACGGTCTTGTCGGCAATCACCCGCGGCTGCTCGCGCCAGCTCTGGTCCCGGAGTTCGTACACGTAACAGTGATCGCACGCGAGGTCGCAGCGGGCCGCCGTCTTGACCACGAATTGCCGAAACGGAATCGCTTCGTTCATCGGCCCTCCAGATGGTCAGGCCCGAACCGGGTCGCTCCCGTCGGACCGGGGATCGCCGTCCGCACCTGGTCCGGCACCGCGTCCGCCGTCGGCCACCTCGACGAGTACGGGGTCGACGACGCTCTCGAACCCCGCCACCACCACCTCCGACGGCTCCTCCGATTCGTGGATCAACCGCCGCAGCGCGGATGCGAGCACCGAGGCCGGCAGGTGGTCCAAGTCGTCGAGACAGAGTCCGTCGAGGTCGGGCAGCGCCGACTCCACGTCACCGCACTCTCCTTGCATCCGCAGGTCCCCCGATCCCCCGCGCCGCCGAACGCTCGGGAGCCGCCCGGGGCAGCCGGCGCGTGCCGTGCGCGCGGGCCCCTCGCGGAGCCTTCGCGCGTGCCGTCCGAGGAAAACCCGTACATTCGAGCGCGGAACGTATCGCCACGATTACCCAAGCCTTCCTATACTAGCCGGGCCGGGTCGGCCTGCGCGATGCTCTGTGTGGGCAGAGTCGTACTACGAACGACCGGCATGGGGGCGGCGCTTGCCAGACCCGCGGCCGAGGCGCGTGGGTTCGCTTTGCCGTCCGTGCACGGTGCTCGATCCGGGGGTCGCTTGGTGGACTACGACTTCTTCACGAGTCACGTCGCCGACCGTGATCCCAAGTGGGCGGCGCGCTTTCACGACGACGTCGAGGCCGAGTTGCGCCGCGGCCCGATGCGGGTGCGCGGGGCGATCCGACTCCAGCCGACGTTCGGTCCGGTGCAGTCCCCGGACGGCGATCCGCCCGCCCAGGCGCGGGCGATGATCGCATTGTGCTCAGACGACTACTTCGAGGACCTGGACTGCGGCCGGGACTGGGCGGTGTTCACCGACCGGTTGCGCCGCCACGAGTCGATCGTCGGCGTCTTTGCGCCGAATCTGATCGCGGTGCCGTGGAACCGGATCGAACGGCCGATCCCCGGCCCGGTCGGCCGGATCGACTGGCCGGCGGGCATCGCCTCGCCGGGGCGCGGGCAGAGCGTGTTCGACATGTTGCGCCTGGGCGGCATCCGCGACCTCGGCTACGTGCGCGCGGTGCGCGCGGTCGCCGATCGGGTGGCGGCGGCGCTGCGCGTGCGGCTCGCGCCGCTGACCGCGGCCGAGGCGGCCGAGATGGCACCGATGTTCGGCAGCCACGAGGGCTCCTCGCGGACCATGCCCGAGCCGATGCCGCGCCGGTTGCCGATCCTGGAACCGGTCCCGCCGGCCCGCACCGACCTGGTGATCAGCTACGTCGGCAACGACCTCGCGTGGGCCGACTGGGTCTCCGAGGTGCTCACCTTCGAGGACTACCGGGTCTCGCTCAGCCGCTGGGACTGGAGCGCGGGCGAGAGCTTCGGCAAGGCGATGGCCCGCGCGCGCCTGCTGGGGGAACACGTGCTCGCACTGTTCTCCGAACACTACTTCGAGGCCCGCCGGTTGGCGATGGACGAGTGGGAGGAGGCGCTGGGCGACGGGGACAACGACGGCCGACTGCTGCCGATCGTGATCGGACACACCCAGGTGCCGTCGATGTTCCGCGGCGTACCGCCGGTCGACCTGACCGAGGCGGACGCGCTCGGGCAGCGCGATCTGCTGGTGGCGGCGGTACAGCGGTTCGCGCCGCTGCCGGCGCGGAATACGGGGTCCTCCTGAGCGTGTCCGACCCGATACCCCCGCCACCGCCCCGGCCGCCGAGACCGGCCGCATCGCCCAGGATGCCGCCACCGCTGCCGCCGCGCTCGCCCACGGACAAACCACCGGTGTGGCAGGTCCCCGGCGCGCGCGGCCGCTTCTACGGCCGGGACGGCACGCTCGTCGAACTGCGCGCGCTGCTCCAGGCCGAACACCGGGTCGTATTGCGCCCGCAGGACGACCTGCCCGGCCTGGGCACCACACACCTGGCCCGCGAATACGCCTACCGGCACCGACACCTGTACGACGTGGTGTGGTGGTTCGACTGCGCCGGCCGACCCACCGAGCGGGCCGTCGCGTTCATCCACCGCATCCTCGAACAGTTGATCGAACTCGGTGATCACGTCGGCCAATTGGTCGACGCCAAACACGAACTGCACTCGCGGACCGGCTGGTTGCTGGTCTTCGACGAGGTGGACCGGCCCGGTCTGGTCGGCGAGATGATCCCGCCCGGCCCCGGCCACGTACTGATCACCAGCACCGACCCACAGGCCCGGGGGCTCGGCAGCACGGTCGATCTGCCGCCGCTGGACCGGGGTTCGTCGGTACTGATGTTGCTCGACGCGCATCAGGGCGTCGAGCTGGAGATGGGCACCGCCGAGACCATCGCCGCGTTCGTCGGCGACCGACCCGCCGCGGTCGCCCGGATCGCCGAACTGTTCGCCGCGGGTCTGGTCTCCCCCGAGGTGACCCTGGAGCTGCTGCGCTTCGGCAACGTGGCGAAGGCGTCCCGGACCATCCCGCAGAACCAGGTCGCCTACCTGGCCGAACTCTTCCTGGCCGTCCAGGGGTTGCGCGCCCCGGACACGTGGTCGATCTGGTTGGACCTGTCCGAGGACTACCTCAAACACCAGTTGCTGCACCGGCACATGACGGACGCGCGTTCGATGTTGCTGCACATGTTGCGAACCCTGGTCAACGGACCCCAACCGATCCATTCGCTCCAGTGCCTGTGTCGGGCGCTGCGCGACGTACTGCCGAACACCAAGGGCGTGGAGGAGGTTTGCCGGGCGATCGAGACGTTGCCCGGATGAGGGTCCTCCCTGTGCTTTCGGATTCGGCTCGCAAGGGGTCATATTCGGCCGGCGGGTGCGCGATGCTGGAGGCATGGCGAACGACAGGGAGTTCGGGAACGATACGGTGCGTTACTTCATCAGCCACGCCGGTTCGGACACGGACTGGGCGAAGTGGATCGCCGGGCAACTGCTCCAGGCCGGTGTGGACTTCGAACTCGACGCGTGGGACTGGGCCACCGGCGACAACCTCACCACGCTGGTCAGCCGGGCAGTGGACAACGCGGGACACATGATCGCGCTGTTCTCCCCCGCGTACTTCGCACCGGAGCGCTGGACCACGGTCGAATGGACCGCGATGTCGGACGCGCTGCGCGGCAGCGGCCGACGGCTGATCCCGCTCGTGGTGCACGAGCTTCGACGCGAGGACATCCCCTCCGTACTGCGGCCGCTGTTGCGCCGCACGCTCTACGGCAAGTCCGAGGAGGACGCCCGCGCCGAGCTGATGGCGGCGATCCGCGGACCGGGTCGGCCGGACGAGCTGCCCGATATCCCGGTCCAGCGCGATGCCGAGGTCGAACCCCCACCGCCGCCGCCCAAGATGCCTCCGCCGCGCCGGACGATCATCGCCGGGCGGACCCGGGAGCTGACCGACGCGATCCTGGCGGTGCCCCGGATCGCCCGGACCGACATGTGGAACCTGTGGCTGGATCTGGCCGAGGACTACTTCGAACGGCCGTTGCCCCGCGAACAGATCGCCGCGCCGCGGATCATGCTGCTGCGGCTGATCCGCGACCTGTCCACCCTCGCCGAGCCGGAACCGGCCCGCGCGCTGGACGCGTTGGTCCGGGCGCTGAGCGACGTCCAGCCGACCGGCCCGGAGATCGAACGGGTCCGGGCACTGCTGGGCGAGTCGACGGGGGCGCACGATCCGGCCGGCCCGGGCGAGCGGGTGTCCTGATCCTGCTCCCGCCGATCGGGCCGGCCCGGCGTCAACCGCCGTACGCGGCGCGCCGACGCCGTTCGTAGGCGCGCCGCCAGCCGGCCCGCCAGAGCAGCGCCGTGCCCGGCGGTATCCAGCGCAACACCCGCCGCCGCTCGGCGCTGGTGGCGTGGTGCAGGTGGAAGGCCACGAACGCGGGCAGGTCGCGCCCCAGGACCCGCATCGTGCGAGTGGGCATGCGCCCGTCGGGGGTGCCGCGAACGTGCCGGCGCATCAGTGGGAACAGTTCGTGCTCCTCGGCCAGGCTGTGCCGGGCCACGAGTTCGTACAACCGGCCGATCGCGGGCGAACGATCGCGCAGCGGCACGGTGACGTCGGCGGCGCGGCGCATCGCCTCCTCCAGGGTCGAGTGCTCGACCTGGAACGCGGTCACGGTGCGGGCGGCCCGGGGCGAACCGGCCCGCACCCACGGATACAGGACGATGTGTTCCTCGCGATGGTGGGCACGCAAAAAGCGCAGGACGAGGGCGAGATGCTCCTCGACCGCGCGTACACGCAGGATGTCGACCGGATCGAGGTGTCGGGTCACCTCGGTCAGTCGGGCCAACTCCGCACGCAGGCCGCGATGCGCGACGTAGCCGGGAGTGAGGTCGAGGGTGGGGGTCACGGGCTGAACGGTGGTCGTCGACACGGGGGCCGCCTCGGGAGGCATGGAGGGAGGGAATCTCACACCGTAAGCGCTCGCGGAGCGTGTTCCGCAGCAATGCAAGGAGATTTCCGGACATTCCCGATCGGCGCCCGTTTCCGGTCCGATACCGGCCGAGCCGATACCGAACCGGAACGCCGGCTGTCGTTTTTCTTGCGCCCCCGCGCTGCGCTACTTCTCGACGCCGCTACATCTCGACGCCGCTACTTCCTGCCACTGCCACCTCTTGCCGCTGCTACTTCCAGCCGTCGCTACTTCCAGCCATCGCTACTTCTTGAGGTTGGGGATCGTCCAGTCGATCGCCTTGTGGCCCATGGCCGCGAGCGCGGCGTCGATCTGGGAGAACGGCTTGCTGCCGTGGAAGAGCTTCGCGGACAGCGGCGAGGGATGCGCGCCCTGCACGATGGTGTGCTTGGCCGTGTCGATCAGCGCCGCCTTCTTCTTCGCATGCCCACCCCACAGCACGAACACCACCGGCTCGTCCCGGTCGCTGACCGACCTGATCACCGCGTCGGTGAACTTCTCCCAGCCCCGGCCCTTGTGCGACGCGGCCTCGTGGGCCCGCACCGTGAGCACCGTGTTGAGCAGCAGAACGCCCTGCTGCGCCCACGGCAGCAGATAGCCGTTGTCCGGGATGGGCAGACCGATGTCGGCGTGCATCTCCTTGTAGATGTTGCGCAGCGACGGCGGGATCTTCACCTCCGGACGCACGGAGAACGACATGCCGTGCGCCTGGTTGTCGTCGTGGTACGGGTCCTGCCCGACCACGAGCACCCGGACCTCGTCGTACGGCGTCGCCGCCAGCGCCGCGAACACCTCGTCGTCCGGCGGGAAGATCTGGTGTTCCTTGCGTTCCGCGTCCACGTACGCGGTGAGCTCGGCGTAGTAGGGCTTCGCCAACTCCTCCGCGAGCACGGGCTGCCAGGACTCGGGCAACGTCTGCACAGCAAGAACCTCCAGGAGAGGGCGTCCGACGCCCATGGATCAACGAGGGATCCAAACGTATCCGCTCGCGCGGACACCTCGGCCCGCACCGAGGGATTCGGTGCGGGCCGAGGGCGGACCGCGGTGGTCCGGGCCGGCGCGCGGTGGTCCGAAGTGTCAGACCTCGACCGTCTCGTCCGGCTTCGGCTCGGACTCCGGCGCGGACCCGGGCGCGGACTTCGGCTCCGGCCGGTAGCAAAGCTTCATCAGCAGCGCGGCGTTCGCGACGCCGACACCGGCCGCGAACAGGGCCGGGCGCAGGCCCGACCTGCGTCGACCGACCAGCGCGTCCACCGAGTACTTGCCGTTGCCGAGCGCCGCGAGCGCGACCGCCGCGCCGCCGACCATGGCGGTGTACTCCCAGCCACCCTTGAAGACGAAGAAACCCTTGCCCTTGTGGTCGGTCGCCGCCGCGACGCTCATCAGACCCACCGTCGCCGCCGCGGGCAGCGGGTTGGCGACGCCGAGCGCGATACCGACACCGGCCGCCATCTCGGTCCCGGCCGCCAGGCGGGCGTGCACCTCGGCGGGCTTGAGCCCGAGCGATTCGAACCAACCGGTGGTACCCGCGAGGCCGCCGGGACCGGCGACCTTGTTGTACCCGTGCGCGAAGAGCATCGGACCGAGCGTCGCGCGCAGTACGAGCGCCGCCACGTCCCGACCCTCGGTCGCCACCGCGGCCTTCCTATTCCTGCCGAACATCGCCCACCTCTTTAGCTGACGCACCGTCACATTACGGTGGGCAACCTACCGGAGCGAACCCGAATCCACCGTGTCGCAGCTCATCCCGGCGGTCCTCGGCACCACCACAGGGGTGTCGTCCCCCGGCGCCCGAAGGATATCGGCGTCGATGTCGTACAACGCCCGTACCAGGGCGGCGTCGACGATCTCCCGGGGCGGCCCGGAGGCGATCACCCGGCCGTCGCGCATGGCGACCAGTACATCCGCGTACCGCGCGGCCGAGGCCAGGTCGTGCAGCACCATCACCACGGTGCGCCCACCGGCGGCCACCTGCCGAACCAGGCCCAGCACCTCGACGGCATGCCCGAGGTCGAGCGCCGACGTCGGCTCGTCGAGCAACAACACGGGCGCCTCCTGGGCGATCACCATGGCCACCCAACAACGCTGCCGCTGCCCGCCGGAGAGCTGATCCAGCCGCCGATCGGCGAGGTCGAGCACCCCGGTCGCGGTCAACGCGTCCCGACAGACCCGCTCGTCCGCACCCGACCACTGCCGGAACAGCCCCTGGTGCGGATGCCGCCCGTAGCGCACCAGCCCGGCCACGGTGACCGCCTCCGGCGCCTGCGGATTCTGCGGCAACAGGCCGACCCGATGCGCGGCCTGACGAGGCTTCAGCCGCCAGACATCATCCCCGCCGACCCGAACACACCCCGACTCCGGCCGATGCAACCGGGCAACGGCCCGCAGCAGCGTCGACTTCCCACAACCATTGGGCCCCACAACCGCCACCACGGTCCCGGCCGCCACGGAAAGATCGACACCGGAAACGACAGGATGCCCCGGATACCCGGCATGCAGCCCTTCCACAATCAGCTCCACAACCGACCCTCCCGAGGCACGAGCCCGATATAAGGGAAGGCTAACCTAATCGAAGAGGTGGGCGGCGCGGGGGCGAACCGGGCGGGGCGAATCAGGCGAGGCGAACCGGTCGGGGCAACCCGGGCGGGAAAAACCAACCACCGTCGAACCGGCAGCCATGCCCCGACGTCGTGGCAACCACCAGGGCCACCAGGGAGGATGGCCCAATGCACGACCGCCGCCTTCGACCGCCCCACCCGGCGAATACCCCAGGTGGGAGGCGGCCCTCGCCCTCCTCGACCAGGACCTGGCAACCACCCTCCCAGGCCAACAGCCCCTACAACCACCGGCCGTTCCGTCCTCCACCCCGGACGGACCGGAAAGCATCCACGTGACACTGGCCAACGGCAAGTGACACGGCGGCAACCACCCGCACCCCGCTGATTCGTGGTCGGGGGCGGTTGGCCGCTTGGCGTCGTGGGGTTGGGCTGGTGCCGTGGTGGCCCTGGGTCCGTTCGGCGGGGCCGACTCGTGGCAGGTGGCCGCCGCCTCGTCGTTGCTCGTCCCCTCCGGGGCCGGGGTCTTTGCTTGGTGCTTCGCATCCGTTGTTGCCCGTCCACTACGTGGCCGTCACTGCCCTGGACGGCTTCCTCTGACTCGTGGTCGGGGGCCGTTGTCCGCTCGGCGTCGTGCTGTTGGGCTGGTGCCGTGGTTGGTCCTGGGTCCGTTCGGCGAGGCCGACTCGTGGCGGGTGCCACCGCCTCGTCGTTGCACGTCCCCTCCGGGGCCGGGGTCTTTGCTTGGTGCTCCGCATCCGTTGTTGCCCGTCCACTACGTGGCCGTCACTGCCCTGGACGGCATCCCCCGACTCGCGGTCGGGAGCCGTTGTCCCGGCGGCGGCCCCCGGCGGTCGGTGGCCATGCCGCGTCTCGCAGCCCCTCACGGCTCCCGCCCTCTCCTCGGGACCGAAACCGGATCCCGACGAGACTCCCAAGGCTTAGGGCGAAGCGCGACCTGCGGTTTCACCCGGCACCCGGGTCCGCGCAGGCCGACGAGTGCGGGTTTCGTGCGCCCCGAGCCGAAACCCAGGCACGACAAGGCAGAAAAGGCCGCACACCGCGCCGGAAAACCAAGCACCGGACACACTCCCCACCCAAGACCCCAACCCTGCGGCCCACATGCACACCGCAACACCCACGACCCAACCCCAGTAAGGCCAAAACGCCTGCGCAGCGGCCGAACACCCCGACGCCCCACGGACAACGGCCCCCGACCACGAGTCAGGGGATGCCGACCCGGGTGGTGACGGCCACGTAGTGGACGGGCAACAACGGATGCGGAGCACCAAGCAAAGACCCCGGCCCCGGAGGGGACGAGCAACGACGAGACGGCGGCCACCCCCCACGACCCCGCCCCGCCGAACCGACCCAGGGCCACCGCGCCACCAGCCCCACACCACGACGCCCAAGCGGCCAACCGCCCCCGACCACGAGCCAGCGAAGCCGTCCCGGGCAGTGACGGCCACGTAGTGGACGGGCAACACGGATGCGAAGCACCAAGCAAAGACCCCGGCCCCGGAGGGGACGTGCAACGACGAGGCGGTGGCCACCGTCACGACCCGGCCCCGCCGAACGGCCCCAGGACCAACCACGGCACCAGCCCAACACCACGACGCCAAGCGGACAACGGCCCCCGACCACGAGCCAGCAAAGCCGACCAGGGTGGTAACGGCCACGTAGTGGACGGGCAACAACGGATGCGAAGCACCAAGAAAACCCCGGCCCCGGAGGGGACGAGCAACGACGAGACGGCGGCCACCCGCCACGACTCGGCCCCGCCGAACGGACCCAGGACCAACCACGCACCACCCCAACACCACGACGCCCACCGGCCAACCGCCCCGACCACGAGCCAGCCAAGCCGACCCGGACAGCAACTGCCGCATAGCGCGCCTGTGGCACAGGTGGCGGGACGGGCCAGGGACCTGAGGCGAGTGGTCGACTGCCCGGGATTTGGCCTCCGTCTGAGCGCGGCGCGTGCTCGATGGGTGTCGAACTACCCGGCGCGGTCAGCCCGTTGGTGAGCCGGCACGCGGCACCACCCCACCCCCGCCCGCCCGCCCGGTCGCTCGGTCGCGCCGTCCCCCGCTCGCCTCAACGACCACCAATCTCCGGGAATCGCTGTACGCAGACCCGGCCCGTTTCGTCGGCGAACAGCAGCGCAGCCCGGCCGTGCCAGGCGAGTGCGCATATCGCTGCCGAGACGTGTCGGCGGGCCAGTGGGGTCGGCGCCCGCCGGGGCGAGCCGGTACGGACATCCCACACCACCAGCATCCCGTCACCACCCGACGTGGCCATCAGCCCACCCCCACCCCCGCTCCCACCCCCACCGGGCCGCCAACTCGGGGTGCACGCGCGTGGTTGGGCCGGCAGTCGGCGTGGGCGCGGACGTACTCGCCCGCCGCGCGCGGCGAGGTCCCATACGGTCAGCCCGGACCGGTCCTCGGCCGCCAACCAGCGCCCGCCCGGGTCCAGTGCGAGCCCGGCGATCGGTGCGCCGCCGGCCGCGCCGAGGTCCTCGTGCGTTCCGCCGGCACCGCGTACGTGCACGCCCGGTGCATCGCCCGCCGCGCACAGCCAGGCCCCATCCGGCGCACCGGCAAGGACGCGTACCGGGACCGGGTAGGTCCACACATTCGTCCGGCCGCGTGGTCCGTACATGTGCACCTCGCCGCCGAGCGCGATCGCCAGCCCGCCGGCCGAGTCGACCCAGACCACGTCGTCCACCCGTTCCGGCCCGTCCACGGCCCGCCACGACTCGGCCCCGGTGTCGCCCGCGTACACCCGTACGGCGCCGCCGAAGGACACCGCACACCCGTCGCCGGCCGACCAGGCGAACCGCGCGGGCAGGCCCGGTGTCCGTACCAGCAGCGCGCCGTCGGTGACCCGCCACAGCGCGTACCCGGTGGGCCCGGCGAGCGCCACCACCGTGCCGTCCGGCGAGAAGCCCGCCCGGCGCACCCCACCCGGCAAGACGATCCGGGCCAGCAGCTGTCCGGTCGCCGCGTCCAGCAGTCGAACCCCGCCGGCGGCACCCGCGACCACGCACAATCCGCCCGACCACGCGACCGCGGCCGGTACATCGTCGATCCGGTGCTCCCAGCCCAGCCCCGTACGTGTCGCCATGACAGTCATCGCGGCCCCCTTGTTCGCGGGGCGATCCTTGCGCCTTCGTGTTTCGACCAGGAAAACTCTCAGGTCGGCGCCGGTTTCCTCGGGTTCGGCAAGTCTGCTAGTAAGACGATCGGACCTGTTTGCCGATGGATCGGATCACACCTTGAGGACCCTCGAAGGTACGGCGCCGACCGCGGCGAACATCGCCGGCGCCAGCGGCAACGAGCCGAAGATCTTCGTCGCCGGCCTGGTCCTCGTCGCCGCCGGCGCCCTGCTGGCCATCGCGGGCCGCCGCCGCTTCGCAGACGACCGAGATGCCCCGGACGACGACTACGACGACTACGACGGGGACTTCGTCGACGCAGCAGGAACCGATACGCCCGAACCCGCCGAACAACCGGCGACAAAGCAGGAATCGCCGGTCACCCGCACACCGCCGACGATCAAGCCCGACACCGCCGCCACGGCCGAACCTGCCACCCCCGCCACCCCGGCCACCACCGAAGCCACCCCAAAACCCGAGCCCGCCAAGGCACCAACCCCCGACCCGAAGCCGCAGGAACCGGCCCCAACCCCCGAAGCCCAACCAACACCCAAGCCAAATCCCGATCCCACCGCACCCACTGCCGCGCCCGAACCCGAACCCGAACCCGAATCGGACCCCGAACCGAGCCCCGAACCGAAAGCCGAACCGGAACGCGAATCACCCCCCACCCCAGAGGCCGATTCGACCCGTCAGCCGCCCCCCACCCCAACCCCCGAGTCGGCGCCCGACCCCACCGCCGACCCCACCGCCGACTCCACCACCGACACCGCCCCCAAGCCCACCGTCAGGCCCGCCCCCAACCCCGAGCCCATCCCCAACTCCAGCCCGCCCAAGGAAGCCTGACCCCCCGTCACCCAACCGGCCCCGCCCACCCCTCACCCGCGGGCCGCGCCGCCCGAATGCGCCCCGCCGCCGCCCGAGTGCGCCCCGTCCTCCCACACTTCACTCCGAGGCCACTCCCGCCCCTCGACCTCCTCTACCGCGCGGTTGAAGCGCGACAGCACGTCGAAAAGCTCCCGTCGCTCGCCCGCGTCCCAGGACGCCAGCACCCGCTCCAGGCCCCGGCAGTGGGTCGAGCGCTCGGCCGCCAAGTGCTCCGTGCCGGTCTCGGTGATGCGTAGTTTGCGGGCCAGGCCACCGTCGGGGTCGGGGATTCGTTCCGCGTCGCCGGCTCGCAAGAGGGCGGCCACCTGGCGGTTCACCGTCGAGGTGTCGAGGCGGAACGCTTCTGCAAGTTGGCCGATCGACATCGGGCCCTCGACCTCGAGCCGGGTCAGCAACAGGTAGGCCGATCGCTCCATGCCGTCGCCCCGCCGCTTGCCCATGACGTGATGCCGAGCGATCAGCATCAGCTCCCGCTCGATGCCTTCCAACACGTCCACTCCCACCTTCACACCAATGCGCCGTCCCTCGACCCTAGCGCCGACCCCACCCGATGTGCACGATACACATCATGTGTATCGTGCACATTCATTGACCGTGCCAATAACCACGCAACAACCGCACCGCACGGCACCGCACCGCACGGACCGCACGGCACCACACCACTAAGCACGCAACGACCGCGCCAACGACCACACGCACGACCACACCAACCACCGGCAACAAGCGCCATCACCCGACAGCGCGAATCCGCACCATCACCCGATCCGGCGGCGACCCTGGAGGCAACAAGTGACCGGTCCGAGCGACATACCTGAGCCGAGTCCGCCGCCCCAGCCCACGCCCCCACCACCACCCACGCCCCCTCTCCCACCCACACCCGCACCGCCGCCCACCCCCGTACACCGCCCGGGCCCCGTGGTGGCCGTACTCGCCTTCTGCGGCGTGGTCGTCGCGCTCATGCAGACCCTGGTCGTCCCGCTTCTCCCCAACCTGCCCAAGCTGCTGGACACTTCGCCCACCGACGCGTCCTGGGTGGTCACCGCCACCCTGCTCTCCGGCGCGGTCTGCACGCCCGTGATGGGCCGGCTCGGCGACATGTTCGGCAAACGTCGGATCCTGATCGTCAGCCTTGCCCTGATGGTCGTCGGTTCGGCGGTGTGCGGGCTGTCCGACACGCTGCTCCCGATGGTGCTCGGCCGACTGCTCCAGGGCGCGTCGTTCGGCGTGATCCCGCTCGGCATCAGCATCATGCGCGACGAACTCCCGCCCGCGAAGCTGGGTTCCTCGATCGCGCTGATGAGCGCGACGCTCGGCATCGGCGGCGCGATCGGGCTTCCGGTGGCCGCGTTGATCGCGCAACACGCCGACTGGCACATGATGTTCTGGGCGGCGGGCGCGATCGGGGCCCTCGACATCGTGCTGGTCCTGCTCGTGGTGCCCGAGTCGCCGATCCGACTGCCCGGCCGCTTCGACTTCGTCGGCGCCGGCGGGCTGTCCGTCGGGTTGGTCGCCCTGCTCCTGGCGATCACCAAAGGCGCCGGCTGGGGTTGGGGCAGCGCCACCACGCTCGGTCTGCTCGGCCTCGCCGTCGTGGTCCTGCTCGGCTGGGGCCGGCTCGAACTGCGCACCGCCCAGCCGCTCGTGGACCTGCGCATCTCGGCCAGGCCGCAGGTACTGTTCACCAACCTCGCGTCGATCGTGGTCGGCTTCGCGATGTTCGCCCAGTCGCTGGTGTTCCCGCAGGTGTTGATGAATCCGGAGATCACCGACTACGGGCTGGGCCAGAGCATGGTCGTCGCGGGCCTGTGCATGGCCCCCTCCGGCATCGTGATGATGCTCGTCTCGCCGCTGTCCGCCCGGCTGTCCGCCGCGTACGGGCCCAAGATCTCGCTCCTCGCCGGCACCCTGGTGATCGCGATCGGCTACGCGCTCTCGGTGTTCATGCTCGACGCGATCTGGAAGATCGTCGCGATGTCGGTACTCTCCGCGGTCGGCGTGGCGCTCGCCTACGCGGCGATGCCGTCGTTGATCATGCAGGCCGTGCCGATCGGCGAGACCGGTTCGGCGACCGGGCTGAACACACTGATGCGCTCGATCGGTACGTCCACCTCCAGCGCGGTGGTCGGCGTCGTGCTCGCCAATCTGACGATGCGCGCCGGTGGACACGAATTCCCCTCGCACGACGCCTTCGTGACGGCGCTGTGGCTGGGCTGTGGAGCGGCCGTACTCGGCTTGCTGGTCGCGCTGTTCATCCCCGGCCGCAAGCCGGTCGAGGCCGCGCAGATACCGACGGAAACCCGCGCGGACGACCCCGCGACCGTCCCGACCGCGCGCTGACGAGGAACCGACGGCAACCACACAGCAACCGCACGGCACCCCACAGCGCCCGCACGGCACCACACAACAACCACACAGCACCCGCACGGAAAACTGACGGCGCATCAATTGACGTACTGACGGCGCATCAATTCCCGTGTCGTAGATGGCCAAACCCCGTCCCGGTAACCGATGCTCGTAAGTCTTACCCAGGCGCCGACCACACCTTTGGGAGACCGGCACCCCGACTACGCCTCTCGACAGGGAGACAACATGAGCCTTCCCACCTTCCGCGGATCGCGTCCACCCGCACCCGATCCGGGCACCGAAGGAGCGTGGACCGCCGAATCCGAATGGCGGCGGCAACCGCTGCCGGTCGCGCTCCCCGAGGACTGGCCGGTCCTGGCCGGCGGCCTCGTGGTGGTCGCGGCGCACCCGGAGGACGCGATCCTGGGCGTGGGCGGGCTCATCTCCCGGGCGGTGGCCGCCGGCGCGCCGGTACGGGTGGTCAGCGTCACCGACGGCGACGCCTCGCACCCGGGCAGCCGGTTACCCGGTTCGGTGTTGGCCGCCCGGCGGGTCCGCGAATCCGATCGGGCCTTCGCCACGATCGTCGGCAACCCGGGCGGGGTGGCCCCGGTGGAGGTGATCCGGTTGCGCCTGCCGGACCGGGCCGTGCGCAGCCACGAGCGTGATCTGGTCGAGCGGCTGATCCCGCTGGTCGCGGGGTTCGCCCTGAGCGCGACGAACTGGCGCGAGGACGGGTTCGCGGATCACGAGAGCACCGGCCGCGCGGCCGATGCCGCGTGCCGGGAGACCGGTGTGGGGCTGCTCGAATTCCCGCTGCGGATGTGGCAGTGGGCCCACCCGCAGGACAGCCGGGTGCCGTGGAGTCGGGCTCTGCGGGTCGACCTGACCGAGGTGCAACAGGCGCGCAAGGAACGGGCGTTGTCGTGCCTGGCGTCGCAGATCGCACCGCTGGTGCCGGGGCGCGACGATCGGGTGCCGCTGCCGCCGGAGAAGCTGGTCTACTTCCGTCGCCCGTACGAGGTGCTCTTCCGCTGAGCCGCCACCGCGCACACGAATGCGCGTTCCCCTTCCCGCCTCGGACGGACGTATGACGGACGTCTATACGTACATCCGTCATCCGGTACATCCGGTACATCCGGTCGCCGATGGGAAGGGAAACGCGCATACTCGCCGCGCCGAGGGCGCCCGGGGTCGACGCGTGGTCAGCCCGGGATCATCAGCCGTTCGCGCAGCGACGCCAGGGTGCGGGCGAGAAGGCGGGACACGTGCATCTGCGAGATGCCGATCCGCTCACCGATCTGCGCCTGGGTCAGGTTTCCGTAGAAGCGCATGACCAGGATGGCCCGCTCGCGCTGCGGCAGTTCGGCCAGCAGCGGGCGCAGCGCCTCGCGATACTCGACCAGGTCGAGCGCGTGGTCCTCGGAGCCGAGCCGGTCGCCGACCGTCTCCTGGCCGTCCGCGTCGCCGTAGGCGGTCTCGTCCAGCGAGGTCGCGGTGTAGACCGTGCACGCGTCGAGACCTTCGAGCACCTCCTCCTCGGTGATGCACAGCCGCTCGGACAGCTCGCGCGGCGTGGGGGTGCGGCCGTGCAGCGCGGTCAGCTCGTCGGTGGCGCGCAGCAGTTCGGTGCGCAGCTCGCGCAGCCGCCGCGGCACCCGGACGGACCACGAGGTGTCCCGGAAGAAGCGCTTGATCTCGCCGATGATGGTCGGCATCGCGTAGGCCATGAAGCTGCTGCCGCGGTCCGCCTCGTAGCGGTCGATCGCCTTGATCAGGCCGATCGTGCCGACCTGGACGATGTCCTCGACCGGCTCACCGCGCCGCCGGTAGCGCCCGGCGGCGTGCCGGACCATCGGCAGGTTCAGCTCGACCAGGAGCCCGCGCAGGTAGGAGTGGTCCGCGGTGCCCGGCTCCAGGGTGGCGAGCCGGGCGAGCATCAGGTCGCCCGCCGCCCGGGCCATCGGCGTGGGCAGCCGGGTGACCAGGTGCGGGTGGGCCAGCAGGTCGTCGAGATCGACCGTCGGCGGTGGCGGAGGGGCGGCGGCGCGGGGTTCCGCGGTCGTGTCGAGGGTGCTCAGGCGCACGGCCATGCAGGGTCTCCCAATCCGGATGGATGGACACCGATAACCCCGAGCGACATCGAGTCTGTGACGTGAAGCACAGGAAGATCAAGAGCCCTCCGGGGGTACGTCCTGACGTCAGGATCGCGACATGCGGCCTCACCTCGGCAAACGACGGACCGACGAAACGGAAAAAACGAGCGAAAGCAGCCCATACGGCGCAGTGAATCCGGACATCGAGTAATCAAACGTCGGCCAAACGTGTCCGGAAAACGTCACGAACCACCACCCGAATGCTCGGGTGGTGGTTCGTGGTCCGGCCGCCGGGCCGGCCGGCCCGGCACGTCAGCCCGGCACGTCAGCCCAGTTCGAGCAGCAGGTCCCCCGCCTCCACGGACGACACCGCGCCGATCGCGAGCCGGGAAACCGTACCCGCCGACTGTGCCGTGATCGACGCCTCCATCTTCATCGCCTCGATGGTCGCCACCGTGCCGCCGGCCTCGACCTCGTCGCCCACCGCCACCTGGAGGGTGACCACGCCGCTGAACGGCGCGGCCACGTGCTTCGGGTTGTCCGGGTTGGCCCGCTCGCTCTCCGGCCGGGCCGGCTTGACCGAGCGGTCGCGGACCGAGAGCACGCGCGGCTGGCCGTTCATCCGGCAGTACACGGTGCGGAAGCCGCGCTCGTCCGCGTCGCCGACCGCCTCGACCGCGAGGTAGAGCGCGACGCCCGTGGACAACTTGATGGCCAGTTCCTCGCCCTGGACCAGGCCGTACAGGAACGGCACGGTCGGCACCGCGGAGACGTCGCCGTAGAGCCGCTCGGCCTCGACGTAGTCCTTGGCCGGGCCGGGGAACAGCAGCCGGTTGAGGGTGGCCCGCAGGTCGTCGCCGTCCAGCGCGGCGTCCTGCTCGGGGGTCAGCTGCACCGTGCGGCTGGAACTGGCGGTGCGGCCGGCCAGTGCGCGGGTGCGGAACGGCTCGGGCCAACCGCCGGGCGGGGTGCCCAGTTCGCCCTGGAGGAAGCCGATCACCGAGTCCGGCACGTCGAACGCGCCCGGGTCGGCCTCGAACTTGGCCGGGTCGGCGCCCACCGCGCTCAGGTGCAGGGCCAGGTCGCCGACCACCTTGCTGGAGGGGGTGACCTTGACGATGTTGCCCAGGATCCGGTTGGAGGCCGCGTAGGCGTCCTCGATGTCCTCGAACTTGTGGCCCAGGCCCAGCGCGATCGCCTGCTGACGGAGGTTGGAGAGCTGGCCGCCGGGGATCTCGTGCCGGTAGACCCGGCCGGTGGGCGCGGGGAGGCCGGATTCGAACGGCGCGTACGCCTCGCGTACCGCCGCCCAGTAGGGCTCCAGGGCGCACAGCGCGTCCAGGGACAGGCCGGTGGCCCGCTCGGTGTAGTCGGTCGCGGCCACGATCGCGGACAGCGGCGGCTGGCTGGTGGTGCCCGCCAGTGCGGCCGAGGCGCCGTCGATCGCGTCCACCCCGGCCTCCACGGCGGCCAGGTAGGTGGCCAGCTGCCCGCCGGCGGTGTCGTGCGTGTGCAGGTGCACCGGCAGGTCGAAGCGCTCGCGCAGCGCGCCGATCAGGGTGCGCGCGGCGGGCGCCCGGAGCAACCCGGCCATGTCCTTGACGCACAACACGTGTACGCCGGCCTCGACCAGTTGCTCGGCCAGGCGCAGGTAGTAGTCAAGCGTGTACAACTTCTCGGCCGGGTTGGACAGATCGCCGGTGTAGCACAGCGTGCCCTCGGCGATGGCGTGCGTGCCGAGGGTGGCCTCGATCGCCGGGCGCATCGCCTCGATGTCGTTGAGCGCGTCGAAGATCCGGAACACGTCGATGCCGGTCCGGGCGGCCTCCTCGACGAACTTCACGCACACCCGGTCCGGGTAGGGCGTGTAGCCGACGGTGTTGCGCCCGCGCAGCAACATCTGGAGGTTGAGGTTGGGCATCCCCGCGCGCAGCGCCGCCAGGCGGTGCCACGGGTCCTCCTTGAGGAAGCGCAGCGCGACGTCGTAGGTCGCCCCGCCCCACGCCTCGACGCTGAGCAGCTCCGGCGTCATCCGCGCGACGTAGGGCGCCGCGGCGGCGAGGTCGTGGGTGCGGACCCGGGTGGCCAGGAGCGATTGGTGCGCGTCACGGAAGGTGGTGTCGGTGACCGCCAGTGCGCTCTGCTCGCGCAGTGCCCGGGCGAAGCCGGCCGCGCCCAGTTCGATCAGCCGGTCCCGGCTGCCCCGCGGCAGGTCGCCGGTGGGCAGTTCGGGAAACTTGGTGCGCGGGGACGCGAGGCCCGCCGGGGTCGGCCCGTAGGGGCGGTTGACCGTGACATCGGCCAGGTAGGCCAGCAGGCGGGTGCCGCGGTCGGCGCCGGGGCGCGAGCGGACCAGCTCGGGGTGTTCGTCGATGAACGACGTGGTGATCCGTCCCTCGCGGAACGCCGGGTCGTCCAACACCGCCTGTAGGAACGGGATGTTGGTGGCCACGCCGCGGATGCGGAACTCGGCCACCGCGCGCCGGGCCCGGCTGACCGCGTCGGCGAAGGTACGGCCCCGGCAGGTGAGCTTGACCAGCATCGAGTCGAAGTAGGGCAGCACTTCGGCGCCGGTGTAGGTACCGCCGTCCAGACGCACGCCCGCGCCGCCCGGGGAGCGGTAGGCGGAGACCGTGCCGGTGTCGGGGCGGAAGTCGGCCGAGGGGTCCTCGGTGGTGATCCGGCACTGCAGCGCGGCGCCCTGGATCCGGATCTCGCTCTGCACCAGGCCCAGATCGGTCAGGCTCGCGCCGGCGGCGATCCGCAGTTGGGCCTGGACCAGGTCGACGCCGGTGATCTCCTCGGTGACCGTGTGCTCGACCTGGATGCGCGGGTTCATCTCGATGAAGACGTAGCGCCCGCGCTCGTCGAGCAGGAACTCCACGGTGCCCGCGTTGCGGTAGCCCACCGCCTCGGCGAAGCGCACCGCGTCGGCGCAGATCCGGTCCCGCAGTTCGGGGTCGAGGTTGGGCGCGGGCGCGATCTCGACGACCTTCTGATGCCGGCGCTGCATCGAGCAGTCCCGCTCGTACAGGTGCACCACGCCGCCGTCGGCGCCGGCCAGGATCTGTACCTCGATGTGGCGCGGGCGGATCACCGCCTCCTCGAGGAAGACGGTCGGGTCGCCGAACGCGGTCTGTGCCTCGCGCATCGCGGTCTCGATCGAGGCGCGCAGGTCCTCGCGGCGGTCCACCTTGCGCAGCCCGCGCCCGCCACCGCCGGCCGCGGCCTTGACGAAGATCGGGAAGCCGATCGTGTCGGCGGCGGCCACCAGCGCGTCCACGTCGTCCTGCGGCGGCGCGGTCTGCAGGGTGGGCAACCCGGCGCCCTTGGCCGCCTCCAACGCGCGGACCTTGTTGCCCGCCAGCGAGAGCACCTCGGCGGAGGGCCCGACGAAGGTGATCCCGTTGGCCTCGCACGCCTTCGCGAGCAGCGGGTTCTCGGACAGGAAGCCGTAGCCGGGGTAGATCGCGTCGGCGCCGCAGGCGATCGCCGCGCCGACGATCGTGTCGACGTCGAGGTAGGCGCGCAGCGGATGACCCCGCTCGCCGATCTCGTAGCTCTCGTCCGCCTTTTGCCGATGCAGCGAGTGGCGGTCCTCGTACGCGTAGACGGCGACCGTGGTGATGTCCAGCTCGGTGGCGGCGCGCAGGGCGCGGACGGCGATTTCGCCGCGGTTGGCGACCAGAAGCTTACGAATCACGAGCTACGTACCTCCTTGCCCGGGGTGTCCGGGTGCGGGGGAAATCGGGACGGGTGCCTCGGAACGACAGGGTGCCGTGGCCGGGTTCGGGCCACGTCATCGGGGTCGAACCTGCGTGACTTTAGGACACGTGTGCAGGTGCCCCGCAGGCCCGGTCCACATGCCGGGCACCTCGGCCGGCCCGGGTTTGTGGGTCCCACCTGCGCAGATCGGGTTCATCGGGGTCGGTGTGACCTTGATCGCAGCCCGAATCGCGAGACGGGAAGGACCACTCGCGACGGTCGGCGGCAGCGTCGATTCGGTCCCGGCCACCCGGTCGGGCGGGAAATGTCGGATCATGCCGGGGACCGGGAAACGCCCCGGGCGTCGAGCCGGGAAGTGGGGAGCACCGTGAGGGTTCGAATCGGCGTGGTGGTCGCGGTGGCGGCCGTCGTGCTGCCGGTGGCCGCGTGCAGCGGTGCCGGCGACGGCGACTCGAAGGCGCGTGGCGACAAGAGTGCGAGCCCGGCGGCGAACGGCGGCGGGGCGGGCGGCGATCTGCGCGCGGTGGACGCGTGCGCGGTGCTGACCGCCGAGCAGGTCTCGCAGGCGCTGGCGATGCCGGGGTTGCGGGCCGCGCAGAATCCGCTGGGCTGCGATTACGCGGCCGGTGACGGGACTCCGGTGATCAGTACGATCGCGACCCGGTCGAAGACCTCGGGCGGCGTGGACAAGGCGCTCGACGCGTACCTGGGCACGCTGGGCGGGGTCCGTACGGAGCAGGTGCCGGGGGTGGGCGACGCGGCGGTCTACGTGCAGCCGGACACGATCGGCGGGGTGTTGGTGGTCGCGGCGCGGCGCGGCGACGAGACGGCGGTGTTCTCGCTGAACGCCGGTGGCGGCGATCCGCCGCCGAGCAAGGAGCAGTTGGTGTCGCTGGCGAAGCTCGCGGTGAGCAGGCTCTAGCGGAGAGTGGCCCACTCCCCTCTCCGCTGTCGCTGCGATCACGCTCGTGCGCGCAGAGTCACCCATGGGCTGAGGATACGGCTCGGAGGCGGGGTTGTGGAATGTACGGAAGTGGCAATCGGCGAACGAATTCTGACGTTCAGTCACCAATCATGACCGATTGTCGTGCACGGGCCGTCGGGCTCGGCGACGGGGGACCTATGACCCGGCTGATTCGCGCGTCGGCGGGCACATGATGAGCAGGGGAGTGACACACCCGGGCGCGGTGGGGACCGAAAGGCGCCGACGGGTTCGTACCCTTCGTACCGGGAGCGACGACGTGAGTGATCTGCCGAGCACCCCCGGGCCGCGACGCGAGCGCTTCGAGCGCGACGCCGTGCCGTTCCTGGACCCGCTCTACCCGGCCGCGCTGCGGATGACCCGCAACGCGTCGGATGCCGAGGACCTGGTCCAGGAGACCTTCACCAAGGCGTACGCGTCCTTCCACCAGTTCCGCGACGGGACCAATCTGAAGGCCTGGCTGTACCGGATCCTCACCAACACCTTCATCACCTCCTACCGCAAGAAACAGCGACAGCCGCTGGAGACGGCGGCGCAGGAGATCGAGGACTGGCAGCTGTACCGGGCCGGCACGCACGAGTCGACCGGGCTGCGCTCGGCGGAGACCGAGGCACTCGACCACCTGCCGGACTCGGCGGTGGTGGCCGCGCTGCGGGCGCTGCCGGCGGAGTTCCGGGTCGCGGTGTATCTGGCCGACGTCGAGGGCTATGCGTACAAGGACATCGCCGCGTTCATGGGGGTGCCGCTGGGCACGGTGATGTCGCGGCTGCACCGGGGGCGGCGCCGGTTGCGCGAGGCGTTGGCGGACTACGCGCGCGAACGCGGGTTCGTCGTGGCGGCGTAGTCCGCCGGGTGGCTTCGCGCGCTGTTACAGGTGCTTGAGGATCGCGGGCAGCAGGTCGTGGTACGTGTTGCCCTTGGTCGACTCGCCGATCGCGGTCAGCGCCCAACCCTCGGCGACGCGCACCAGCTTGACCATGATCTGCGCGTCGTGGCCGCCGTGCTCGGACAGTTCGAAGCGCACCAGTTCGCTGCCATCGTGCTCGTCGACGATCCGGCAGTGCGCTTCGGCCACCTTGGCGAAGGCGCTGCTGGAGTCCGAGCTGACCGTGAAGACCAGGGCGGTCACGCGCGGCGACAGCGACTCGAGGTCGACGATGATCGACTCGTCGTCACCCTCGCCGGCGCCGGTGGTGTTGTCGCCGGTGTGCTTGACCGCACCGTCCTTGGAGACCAACTGCCTCGGCCACACGGTGTCCACGAGGTGGTGGTCGGCATCGAACAGCAGGCAGGACGCGTCCAGGTCGACGCCGGTGAGCGCCTGCAGACCCGGGCGCAGGCCCTTGTGCCGGATCGCCTCCCAGCCCAGTCCCATCCGGACCCGGGCGGCCGAACCGGACTCGCCCTTGCCGAGCACGACGCTCTCCCCCTGTGCGAGAACAACCGTCATCGCAACTCCCCTCTACGGTGGTTCCCCGAAAGTTGGTTCCCCGATTGCGGTGACCGATCGGACGAGCGGCCACGGATGGGGAGCATCCTAGGACGAGTGGATCAGCGCGGTCGGCCCACCACGTCGTTCGTGGCAAGTCGAGGGATTTCCGGCCCGGTGGACGACCTGCCGGTCAGGCGGTCGTGCCCGGCCGGGGGGTCGCCGAGGAGCTGCTCCGGTCGGGGATGTCGACCACGTCGCCGGGCGCCGGCGCGGTCACCGTGACCGGTACGTCGAAGTCGCCGTAGCTGATCGAGCCGGTGTTGGTGGCGCCCTGCGACACGATCAGGACCGGGTACGGCTTGCCGCCCTGGGCCTCGATGTAGACCTTGCCGTCGTCCTGTCCGGGCGGACCGGTGAGCGGGATCATCTTGCGGTTGTTGATCGTCTCGACCGGCAGCTTGATGCCGTTCTCCGGGAAGTCCTTCAGCGCCGCGCCCGGGTCGGCGACCGTGGTGATGCCGCGTATGCCGCCCAACTTCGCGCTGTTGACATCGCCCCGGAGCCACTTGCCGGCGAGCAACTTGGCCGCGAAATCGCCGTCCACGGCTCCGCCGACGAGGGACCGGAACGCCTGTTCGTCGCCCTGGACGTACATCGCGGAGCCGATCCGGCGTACGTCCAACTTGACGCCGTCCTGCTCGATCCGGCCCTGGAAGTCCTCGCTGCCGCGGTCCACGCGCAGGTCGAGCCTGGTCACCTTGCCCTTGGCGGTGATGTCCGCGACGACGTGCACGGTCTTGATCTTCGTCGCGGACTGCTTGGCGCGGCGCACCAGTTCGCCGACGTCGAGATCCTCGTTCTTGACGTTCTCGTCCAGCCCCGACCCGCCCCGATCGCCCGAAGCCACCGGAGTCGGGGAAACCTTGTCGACGGTGGACAGCGGACTCCGCCCGTTCCCACACCCGCTCAGCACCGCGAGCGACACACCCACGACCGCCGCGACCCCGAGACCCTTCACCCTCACCACAACCACCCGCCCCACACCCGTTCCTCCCGTTGCCTCGCCCCTGGGACGCCCCGCCCCGATTCCCGGTTCCCCGGGGCCCGAGTCCACGCTAGGGGGCGGCCACCCACATGTCGCAGGGGAGACCCCTTGACCCGTAAGGGAAACCCCTTGACTCCTCCACGGCAGGCTCGCAATCAGCCTCCCACGGACCGGGAATCAACGGCGCTCCGTGGCCCGCGGATGGCCGGTTCCGGCGAAGGTGACCCAGCACGTGTCGCGGGCCGTGTCCACGAGGTACCGGATACGACCGCCGCCGGTCACCTCGATCACCGCGCCCGGGGGTCATGCCCCGGCTCGGGGGTCGGGGGCCGGGCCGTAGTCCTCGTCGTGGTTCCGGGTCAGCGCGGCCAGGAGTTCGGGGTCCGAGTGGACCTCGGCGGTGTGCTGCCACGCGGTGAGCAACTGCGCGACGGAGGCGCTGTTGCCGACGGAGTCCGCAGCCCGCATCGTGTCGACCAATTCGACGGCGAAGGCATGGACATCCGCCTCGGGGAGAAACCTGACCCAGGGGAAAGCGTCCGGCAATACGTCGAGGAGCAACTCCGTGCTCCCCGGCTCGCGTCGCGCCATCGCGGCCAGTATCCGCGTGGCGGCCGACACCACGCTCTGGTCCTGTTCAGCTCGTGCCGCAGTGGTGAGCACCAGGTCCTCGCCGTCTCTGCGGTGCAACAACAACCGTGGTGATTCGTTGAGCAGCGCAAGCGTCTGCTTGTTCTTGTTCACCAACTCGGAGAAGTTGACAGCGGCGTTCTCGATGGCCATGACTTTGAAACTACTTCGAAACTCTCGCGCTGTCATCACCCGAAAGGGGCACACCCCTCGGTGTCGGCGTGCTCGAAGCGGCGCCGGCAGGGCGTCTGCGCAGGCTGCCGACCCGACGCGCGCAAATGGGCGACCGGACTCCCGGCGCCCGGTCGGACCCGCATAGCATCGGCGGGTCGGCTGCCGTCCCTGGAGGTTGCTTCGTGTCTGCGCTCCTGTCTGCGCACGGTCCCGTATCCGATCGGGGCGACGCGGTGGTCGTTGCCGGGGAGGCGATGTCGCGGGAGGCGTTGTTCGGGGCGGCGGGGGCGTTGGCCGAGCGGATCGGTGCGGCGGCGACGGTCGCGGTTCGGGCCGAGGCGGGTCTGGGGACCGTGGTGGCCACCCTGGCCGGGCTGTTGGCGGGTGTCCCGGTCGTGCCGGTGCCGCCGGATTCGGGGCCGACGGAGCGGGCACACATCCTGGCCGACTCGGGCGCGACGCTGCTGATCGCGCCGGGGCCGTGGACGGACGGTGGGCTGCCCGGCATCGCGGTCGACCTCGGCGCGCGGTCGGCGCGCACGTACCCGGAGCCGGCGCCCGACACGACCGCGCTGATCCTGTACACCAGCGGCACCACGGGCGCGCCGAAGGGTGTGCTGATCTCGCACGCCGCGATCGCCGCCTGTCTGGACGGCCTCGCGGACGCGTGGGCGTGGACGCCGGACGACGTCCTCGTGCACGGCCTGCCGCTGTTCCACGCGCACGGCCTCGTGCTCGGCGTGCTGGGCGCGCTGCGCATCGGCTCGCGTGTGGTGCACACCGGTCGGCCCACGCCGGCGGCCTACGCGGCAGCCGGCGGCAGTCTGTACTTCGGGGTGCCCACGGTGTGGTCGCGGATCGCGCAGGACCCGGACGCGGCACGGGCGTTGGCCGGCGCACGGCTGTTGGTGTCCGGGAGCGCGCCGCTGCCGGTACCGGTGTTCGAGGGGATCGCCGAACTCACCGGACACCGGCCGATCGAGCGCTACGGCATGACCGAGACGCTGATGACGATCAGTACGCGCGCCGACGGCGAGCGTCGACCCGGCTTCGTCGGCCTGCCGATCGCGGGTGTCCGTACCCGACTCGTCGGCGAGGACGGCTCGCCGTGTCCGTACGACGGCGAGACGGTCGGCGAGTTGCAGATCCAGTCGCCGACCCTGTTCCACGGCTACCTGAACCGCCCCGACGCGACCGCCGCGACCTTCACCCCGGACGGCTGGTTCCGCACCGGCGATGTGGCGGTGATCGCCGCCGACGGCTGGCACCGCATCGTCGGCCGCGCCGGCACCGACCTGATCAAGACCGGCGGCTACCGGGTGGGCGCGGGCGAGGTCGAGGGCGCGTTGCTGGCCCACCCGGCGGTACGCGAGGCCGCGGTGATCGGCGTTCCGCACACCGACCTGGGCCAGGAGATCGTCGCCTTCGTGGTCCTGGGCGGCGAGGTGACCGAACGCCAACTGATCGACCACGTAGCCGGCGACCTGTCGGTGCACAAACGCCCGAGGCGGGTGATCTTCGTGCCCGACCTCCCGCGCAACGCAATGGGCAAGATCCAGAAGAAGTTGCTCGCAGGCTGACGCGAAATCGCCCCGAAACCAACCCTTCTGACTATCCGTCAGGTGCGCTGGGCGATCAGGGTGGTCTCCGGGAGGCGGACCAGCGGGATCCTGCGGTCGGTGCGGGTCTGGTAGTTGGCGTAATAGGCGCGGTCCGCGGTGAGCGCCGTCCAGGTCTCGGCGTACTCGTCGGCTTCCAGGATTTCCGGCGTACTCCAGTACGTGGCGCGTTGGACTCGGACGAGCAGCTGCGGGTTGGCCGTGCGGTCGGTGAGGTTCACGTACCAGGACGGGTGCTTCGCGGCGCCGGCGAAGGAGGCGACCACGACGCGCCGGCCGTTCTCGTCCGCCCAGAACGGGAGTGCGACCTTGTGCAGCCGGCCGCTTCTGCGGCCGACCGTGTGCACGAGCACGTGATCCATGCCGGCCAGGTGCCAGACGTCGTCGCCGTCGGACTGCTCCAGCTGCGAGACATGCTCCCTGGTGAAGAGGACGATCTCCTCGGGCGAGGGCTCGATGAACTCGTCGTTCTGCTGTTCCACCATGATCGTTCTCCAGGGAGCGCACGGGCGGCGGTTCGGTTGCGCGACTCTAGCCGCGACCTCGCCAACCGGCAATGGTGGTACGGGCATCCGAACGCACCCGGCTCAGTGCAACGGCTGCGCCGGCGGGTACACCACGAGCGCCGCGTCCAGGGACGGCTCCCATGCCTCCCGGGCCCGCGTCCGCGGCAGCAGGATCCGAAACCGGTGCCATTCCGGGCCGCCGAGCGGGCCGCCGGGGCGCGCCGCGTCGGCCTGCTGCCAGGTGCGCAGTTCGGCGAACAGGCGGTGCCAACGGCGGTTGCTCCGACCGAAATCCGCCCCGACGGTTCGCGACAGCCGGTACAGCGGCACCAGGCACACCGTGCCGGCCAGGATCCCGCCGAGCCCGAGCGCGCGGTCCTCGGCCAGGCCCTCGGCGTTCACGTAGGTATCGATCGCGAACCAGTACAGGAAGCCGAGAAACGCGAACAACATCGTGGCGGCGTACATCGGGCCCACCCGGACGCCGGTCGGCCCACTGCCGAGAGATGTCGCCAAATGCGCGCGGGCCAACCACAACCGGCGCAGAATCTCGTCCGGCGGCACCGGCACCTGTGGCAACACCGGCTCGCCCCAGAACGTCGGCCGAGGCGCCTCCGGCACCGGATCCGGCAGCAGCGCCCAGTCGTCGGGCCACAACCACCGCCCGCCCGGCTCCGGTTGCCACGCCAACCCCGGCTCACAAAACGGCACTTCGAGCAGCCGAGGCGACCGCGACTCGGCCCGCCGGGACAGCATGTAACCACCCACCGCGAGCCCGATGCCCGCGCAGCCGAAGAAGACTGCGACCACGAGACTCGTCGACCCACCACCACCGCCGTCGATCAACGACGATGGCAACACGAACGCCGCGACCACCCCGGCCACCACCGCCGCCGTTTTCAGCAACAGACCGAAGAATCGCACCGATCCCCCAAACGCCGCTGCATCCACCGATGTGGACCCCCACGGTGGAGCCACCGTAACGGCCCTCGGATCCCGATGGAGGTCGCGCTGCCGCCGGCGTGACCCGCCCGGACCGACCCGGAGTCGGGTGCTCGCCGCGTGGGTCGAGCGGCGCCCCGGGCCGGCATCCCGGGTCGGCGCGCGGCTCGGCTCAGGAGTGGGTGAACGCCGGGCTGTCGGCGGGGTCCGGGAACTCGCGATACGCGTCCATGCCCGCGCCGGCATGGCCGTCGGCCGAGATGATCGGGTAACGCGCGGAAGCAGCCCCGACCATCAGCCCGTCGCCCCCAGCTTGAATACGCGCATCGCGTTCTCCCGCAGGAACTTCGGCCGCACCTCGGGCCGGAACGGCACGTCCGGCAGCTCGCGGAAGATCCGCTCCAGGGACAGGCCCATCGGGTAGTAACCCGCGTACATCACCTTGTCCGCGCCGCGCGTGTTCGCGTAGTCGACGATCGCCTTCGGGTAGTACTTCGGCGCGAACGCGGAGGTCATGTAGTACAGCCCGGGCCACTTGAGCATCAGCTTGACCGCCAGGTCCTCCCACGGCTCCGCGCCGTGTCGCATCACGATGCGCAGCTCGGGGAAGTCGTAGCAGACCTGGTCGAAGTGCATGACGTCCTGACACGCGGACGGCACGCGTGGTCCGGCGATGCCCGCGTTGGCCACGATCGGCAGGTCCAGGTCGATACAGGTCTGGTAGATCGGGTAGTAGCGCCGATCGCTCACCGGGACCTGTGGATTGCAGCCGGCCGGGAACGTGGTCACCGCGACGATCCCGTGCTCGTCGTGCGCCTGCCGGATCCGCCGCACCGTCGCGGTGATCTCGTTCGGGTCCACCTCCAGCGTGGGCCGAAACCGCTTCGGGTGTTCCGCGATCGCCCGCAGCGCGGTCTCGCTCAGCCCGACCAGGCCGATCTCGACGCCGCACGCGTCCATGTGACCGACCGTCACCTCGACCGGGTCGACGCCGTCGGCCAGCGTGTTGGGGACCCCCTTGAACATGTACTCGGCGGGGAACTCCATCTCGCCGCTCTGCGCGTCGCGCAGTTGCGGCTTGAGGAAGTCGTAGTGGCTCTTGGCCTGGGCACTCGGGAAGCCGATCAGCAGATCGACCGCCCCCGGTTCGACCGTGGATCCGGCGCCGGACATGGCAAACCCCCTGCACCATCAAGTTGATTGACTCCGTCAACTTAACAGCCGCAGGGGGTCGGATCCATAGCCGAAGCGCCCGCTCAGCGGTTGCTCATCGCCTGCTTGATCAGCGTCCGGCCGAAGTCCCACATCAGCCCGGTGCCCTTGTGCGCGTCGTCCATCACGTCCACGAAGCCCTTGACGAACGTGTCCACGTCCGGCTGCCCGATCACATACGGCGGCAGCAGCTTGATCACGTCCATGTGATCGCCCGCGACCTGGGTGAGCACCCGGTGCCGCTGGAACATCGGCACCACCACCATCTGCGCGAACAGCCCGTGCCGGGCCGCCTGCAACGCCGTCCACCCGGCGCGCAGCTTGAGCGAACGCGGCCTGCCGAACTCCAGGCCGATCATCAGGCCCCGCCCGCGCACCTCGGCGAACAGCTCGTACTTGTCGATCAGCGGGGTCAGCCCGGCCACGAACGCGTCGCCCATCCGCGCGCTGTTCCCGATCAGATCCTCGTCGTCGAGCACCGCGAGGGTGGCCAGGCCCGCCGCCATCGCCTGGTTGTTCCCGCCGAACGTGCAGTCGTGCACGAGCACCCGGTCCATCGTCGAATAGACCTTCTTGAACACCCAGTCCCGGGTCAGCGTCGCGCCGATCGGCACATAGCCGCCGGACAGCGCCTTGGCCACCGTGACGATGTCCGGCTCGACGCCGTCCTCCCACTGGTACGCGAAGAACTTCCCGGTGCGGCCCATCCCGGTCTGCACCTCGTCCGCGATCAACAACGCGCCGTGCTCGCGCAACAACGTCTGCGCGGCGGCCAGCCACCCCGGCGGCGGTGCGAGCACACCCTTGCCCAGGATCGGCTCGACGATCAGCGCCGCCACGTCGCCGCGCTTCAACTCGCGTGCCAATGCGTCCAGATCGCCCAGCGCGATGCCCACGTCCGGCAGCAGTGGCTCGAAGCCCTTGCGGAACTCGGCCGCGCCGTTGACGGACAGTGCGCCGGTGGTCAGTCCGTGGAAGGCGTGGTCGATGTAGACGATCCGGCGCCGCCCGGTGGCGAACCGGGCGAACTTGAGCGCGGCCTCGACCGCCTCCGTCCCGCTGTTGCAGAAGTAGACCCGCTCCATCCCCGGCGCCCGGGCCAGCAGCCGATCCGCCAGCGCGGCGGCCAGCGGCGGAGTGTGGAAGTGCACGATGTCCGGTAGATCGAGCGCGATCACGTCCTGCATCGCCTTGCGCACCACGGGGTGGTGTCGGCCGACCCCGTAGGTGCCGAACCCGGACAGGAAGTCCAGGTATCGCTCCCCCTTGTCGTCGTACAGGTACGGCCCCTCGGCCCGGACGTAGTTCCGGTCCATGCCGATCGTCCGCAACACGCGCGGGAGTTGCGGATTGAGGTGCTTCGCGTGCAGCTCGAAACCGCGGTCCGCGTACGCCTCGTACGTCTCACCCAGGTCGAACGTCATCGCCCGCCGTACCTCCTGACTTGGTTCGCTCGTCGTTGGCCCAGTCAACCAGGGCCGGGGTCGCGTGCCGCAGCGTGCGAAAGGCCCGGAACCCGTCCACCACCAGGCGCGGCCGGAGCAGCTCGCGCTCCGGGGTGTCGGTGATCACCCGCACCACGGCGGCCGGCCGCTCGCCCGCCGCCGCCAGCAGATACACCGACTCCATGTCGGCGGCCAACACCCCGCGCCCGCGCAGCTCCTGCCGGGCCCGGCCCTTGACCAGCCTGTCCACCGTCTCGATCGGCCCGTGATGCAGCCTCAGCTTCGGGGAGACCTGGTGCATCCACGCCAACAGCCGCCCGGAGGTGGGCAGTTCGATCACGGTCCCGTCCGGGCCGCGCACCTCGGAGGCGATCACCACGTCCCCCACCGACACCCCCTCCCCCACCCCCGCGCCGAATCCGGCGACCGCGAGCGAGCCGTACTCCTCGGTCGGGAGCGCGGCCAGGGCCCGCGCCCGAGCGCGAGCCCGGTCCGGCCCCATCCCCGCGCGCTCCACCCGCACATTGAAGGCGCCGATCAGCCCCGCCTCGACCGCACGCATCTCGATCCGCAGCGGGGTGACCACCATCAGGGGCATGACTCAACCTGTCGTCTCGGCAACCGCCGCGGCCGTGCCGGCCATCGGGAGCGCCGCATACCGGCCGAGCGCCATCACCGGGAACACGAGCCGATACATGTGGTACTTGATGTAGAAGTCGCCGGGGAAGCCGGTGCCGGTGAACTGCGGCTCGTCCCACCCGCCCAGCTCGTTCTGATGTTCCGTCAGCCACGCCACCCCGCGCTGCGCGACCTCGCCGAACTCGCCCGCCGCGTGCAGCGCGAGCAGCGCCCACGCGGTCTGCGACGCGGTCGACTCGCCGCGCCCGGACCACGCCGTGGCCTGGTCGTAGCTGCGCAGGTCCTCACCCCAGCCGCCGTCCGGATTCTGCTTCGCCACCAGCCAGCGCACCGCGCGCCGGATCGCCGCGTGCCGGGGGTCGACGCCCGCGGTCACCAGCGCGGGCACCACCGCACCGGTGCCGTAGATGTAGTTCGCGCCCCAGCGGCCGAACCACGACCCGTCCGCCTCCTGATGCTCCATCAGCCACTTGACGCCGTCCGCGACATAGGAGCTGTAGCGGGCGCCGCCGTCGGCGAGCATCTCCACGATATGCGCGGTGACGTCGGCCGAGGGCGGGTCGGTGACCGCGCCGAAGTCACAGAACGGCAGCTTCAGCGGCAGCATGCTGACGTTGTCCGCGTCGAACGCGCCCCAACCGCCATCCTTGCTGCGCATCCCCGCGGTCCACCGCTCGGCCCGGTCCAACACCGCGTCCTTGCGCGCGCCGTCCGGATGGTCGGTGTAGCGCAGCGCCATCACGATCTCGGCCGTGTCGTCCGTGTCCGGGTAGTAGTCGTTGGCGAACTCGAAGGCCCAGCCGCCCGGTTCCAGGTCCGGGCGGCGTACCGCCCAGTCGCCGACCTCGCGGATCTCCTCGTCCATCAGCCACCCGGCGGCCTTGACCACCCGGGGGTCGGACGCCGGAACTCCCGCGTCCCGCAGCGCGACCAGGGTCAGCCCGGTGTCCCACACCGGCGACTGGCACGCCTCGAACCGGCGGCGCGGCTCGCCGTGCTCGTCGGTGTCCACGATGGTGAAGCCGTCCAGGCCCTTGATGCCCTGGGCCATCACCGGGTGGTCGAGCGGATAGCCCATCAGCCGCAGGGCGATCAGCGAGTAGACCCACGGCGGTTGGATCCCGCCCCAGCCGCCGTCGGCCTCCTGGCGGCGCACGATCCACTGTTCGGCCTTGCGCATCGCGGTCTGCCGGATCGGCTTGATCGGCCGCTTCTGGTATTGGTGCAACCCGGCGTCCAGGGCGCGGAACACCTTCGACCACGGGTCGTCCGCGCCGGGCCGGGCCGGCACCGGGCCGGTGGGGCGCAGCTCGCGCAGGTCGAACGGCGCGGGCCTAACCGGGCGCAGCGAGCTGACGATGGTCAGCGGCACGATGGTCTGCCGGGCCCAGCAGGCGAAGTCGTAGACGTTGAGCGGGAACCACTTGGGCAGGTAGACGATCTCCGGGGGCAGCACCGGCAGTTCGTCCCACGACCACCAGCCGAAGAAGGCCAGCCAGAACCGGGTGAACACCCGGGTGTTGGCCAGTCCGCCGCGCTCGCGGATGAACGCGGCGGCGGCGGCCATGTGTTCGGCCTTCGGATCGTCACCGGCCAGCTTGAGCGCGACGTACGCCTCGACGGTCACCGACAGGTCGGCGGGGCCGCCGAAGAAGGTCGCCCAGGTGCCGTCGGAGCGCTGGTTGGCGCGGATCCACCGGGCACTGGCCAGGGTCTGTTCCTCGGTACGGATGCCCAGGAACTCGCGGAAGAGCAGGTCCTCCGCGTCCATCGTGACGTTGGTCTCCAACTCCCCCTTCCACCAGCCCGCATCGTCCTGAAGGTCCATCAGATGGGCGACGGCCTTGTCGAGCGCGTCCTTGACCCTGTCCTCGCTGACGTCGCCGATTCCCGGCTGGACGGTCACTGTCATCTCTTCACAACTCCCGAGTGGTGGTGAAGGCCGCGAGTGAGGTCAGGTCCGTGTAGGTACCTTGCGGGACGTCCAGCGAGTCCAGGCAGGCCATCGCCTGCTCCAGACGCCGCGCCGCCTCGGCCTCGGTGCGAGCGCGCCCGCCCGCTTCCTCGACGAGGCGTGCGGCCAGGGCGAGTCCCTCCTCGTTGCGCGGTCCTTCGTCCGTGTAGATGCGCGCCAGCTCGCGTCCGGCGGTCGTGTCGCTCGAGAGGGCGGCGACGACCGGCACGGACTTCTTGCGTCGGCGCAGGTCGTTCCAGGCGGGTTTGCCGGTGGTCTCGGGTCGCCCCCAGATGCCCAGCAGGTCGTCCACCGCCTGGAAGGCGACGCCGAGGTGGTGCCCGAAGCCGTACAGCGCCTGCACGCTGCGTTCGTCGGCGCCCGCGAGGGCCGCCCCGATCGCCGACGCGCAGGCCAGCAGGGCCCCGGTCTTGTTGCCCGCCATGGTCAGGCACTCCTCGACGGTGACGTCGAGTCGGGCCTCGAAGGACAGGTCCTGGGACTGTCCGTCGATCAACCTGGCGGTGGCTTCGGTGAGCATGCGGGCGGCCCGGTCGCCGTCCGCGTCGGCGTCCATCAGGACCTGTTCGGCCAACACGAGCAGTCCGTCGCCGGCCAGGACGGCAAGGCCCGGGCCGAACACCTTCCACGCGGTGGGCCGATGCCGGCGTTCCTCGTCACCGTCCATGAGGTCGTCGTGGATCAGCGAGAAGTTGTGCACGAGTTCGACCGCGACGGCGCCGGGGACGCCCACGGCGGTCGGCGCGCCGACCGCCTCGGCGGACAGCAGCGCCAGTGCCGGGCGCAGCGCCTTGCCGCCGTTGCCCGGCAGCTCGCGCCCCGCCTCGTCGGCCCACCCCATGTGGTACGCGGCCACCCGGGCCAGCGGCGGTTCGAGTCGGGCCGTCGCGACCCGCAGCGCGGGGCGGCTCGCCTCGCGCGCGCGATCGAGCACGGCGGGGGCGATCGATGCGTCGGCGAGCGTCATAGCGGTGTCGTCCTCTCCGGGATGGCACGGGTGCGGCCGAGATGCGGAAGGGCCTCACGGGCGGCGGAGCGGCCGCTGCGCACGGCACTCTCCATCGTCGCGGGCCATCCGGTGGCGGTCCACGCCCCGGCCAGGGCGAGACCGGGGACCGCGGTCCGGGGGCCGGGCCGCAGCCGGCCCGAACCGGGGGCGGGGCGAAAGGTCGCGGACCGTTCCTTGGTGACCACGAACCGCTCGACCCGGGCCGCCCGGGCAGCCGGCAACACGCGGGCCAGTTCCGGCACGAACCTATCCCGCAGTTGCGCGCTCGTCAGGTCGATTTCCCGACCCGCCGCGGACAGCGACACCGCCAGGTAACGGCCCGCCTCCAGGCCGTGTCCGGCACTGCGGTCGAACATCCACTGGACCGGTGTGCCGATGCCCGCGGCCAGCGGGACGTCGAGCACCGGGCGGTCGTAGACCACGTGCAGGTTCACGATCGGCGAGGTGCCGAGGCCGGCGAGCAGGGTCGGATCGGCGGGCATGTCGCCGAGCAGCAGGGCGCCCGCGGGCAACAACCGGGCCGCGTCGTAGTGCGGTACGGCCAGCACCACCGCCTCCGCCTCGATCCGCTCGCCGTCCGCGCGTATCACGAAGGTGCCGTCGGCGGCGCGCTCCAGCGCGTCCACCCGGCTGCGCAGCCGCACCTGCGCGCCCACGCGCGCCAGTGCCCGGCCGGCCGCGTCGCCGTGCAGTTCCTGCAGCGGGACCAGGCTCCAGCCGATGTCGGCGCCGTCGTTGCGATCGAGCACGCCGGTGCGGAAGACCTTGACGGCCATCGCGAGGGAGGCCTCGGTGGCGGGCAGGTTGAGCGTGGCGATGCCGATCAGGTCCCACATCGCCTCGCGTTCGCGGGCGGTGACGCCGTAGCGGTCCAGCCAGGCGGCGAAGGTGAGTTCGTCCAGGGCCGGGTCGGCCGGATCGAGCCGGCGCATCGCGAGCGCGGCGCGGCCGACCCGGGCCCGGCCGGCCATGGTCAACAGCGGGTAGCGGGCCAGCGCCGAGGACAGGTGCAGGGGGGCCGGGAGGGCGGAGCGGGCGAGCCGGGTCCGGGTGCCCCACGGGGTGCGCACCGGTACCTCCATCCTGGGTTGGAGGTGGACCTTGTCGGCGCTGCCGATCCGCTCCAGGAAGGAGATGTATTCGGTGCAGCAGCGCAGGAAGACGTGTTGCCCGTTGTCCAGCCACATGTCGTCGCGACGCAGCGAGAACGTCGCGCCGCCCAGTCTGGGCCGGCCCTCGAGGAGGGTGACCTCGACGCCGGCGTCGGCGGCGGTCAGCGCGGCGGTGATGCCCGCCAGGCCGCCCCCGATCACCACCATGCGTGCGCTCATGCCTTGCTCCGTACCCACGTGATCAATCCCTGTACCGGCCCCTGCGGCCGGTTTGCCACACCGGCCTCGGGCCGGTCATCGCCAGTGTCGCGCCCGGCGGCACGACACCGGAGGTTCACCGCCTGCGGGCGAGCAACGAGTGCGCGCCGACCGGCAGGCCGGCCAGTGCGCGGGTGGCGATCTCGGCCTTCTCCCAGCCCGGGAGCGAGAGCCGACCTATCAGTACCTGACCCGGTTCCTCACGGATTCTGGTCAGCAGCCGGCGATAGATGCCCGCCATCGCGCCGGTGCTGGCGGCGCTGCGCCGATCAAGGAGCGGAAGCAGGGTCAGCCCCCGCTCGAAGAGCTGCTCGGCGCGTTCGCCCTCGAACCGGACCAGGTCGTCGAAGGCGGCGCTCTGGGTGAACCGGCCGTCCCTGTGCCACGCGTCCTCCAGGCCGAACTTGGCCAGGTCCTCGCGGGGCAGGTAGACCCGGCCGTTGTCCTTGTCCTCCTTGATGTCGCGGAGGATGTTGGTGATCTGCAGCGCGATGCCCAGGGTGTCCGCGAGGTCGGGCGCGTGCAGCGAGTCGCGCGAGCCGAAGATGCCCAGCGAGAGCCGGCCCACGGTGCCCGCCACGCAGCGGCAGTAGACCCGCAGCTCGTCGAAGGTCTCGTACGCGGTCTCGCGCACGTCCATCTCGACGCCGTCGATCAGCTCGTCGAGCGCGGACAGCGGGATCGGGAAGCGGGTCGCGGCGTCGGCGAGCGCGACCGCGACCGGGTCTCGATCCGCGCTCAGGTCCTTGAGCTGCTTGCGCATCCGGGCCAACTCGGCGACCTTACGATCGGCCGGCAGGTCGCCGTCGCCGATGTCGTCGATCTCGCGCGCGAAGGCGTACACGGCACTGAGCGCGAGCCGCTTGGGCTCGGGCAGCAGCCTGATGCCGTAGTAGAAGTTGCGCGCCTGATTGCGGGTCAGGCGCTCGCAATACGCATACGAAGCGTCGACGTCCATGGTTCCCCTTTTACCTCTTTCGTACCAGTACGCCGGACAGCTCGCGCAACAGGGTGGCCCTACCGGGCTTGGCCCGATGGGCCAGGACGTCGAAGCCGACGTCCTTGATCGCGGACACGGCCGCTCGTCCGCCGGCCACGAATCCGGCGATCGCGAGGCGTTCGCGCCCTCGCAGTGTCCCCGCGAGCGGTGCGCCGGAGCGCAACAACAACGTCGCGCGGTGGGCTTCGTAGGCGATCAGTCGGCGTACGGCGGGCGTCGCGGTGGGCGCGGCCAGATCGGCCTCGGTGACGCCGAACCGGTCCAGGTCCTCCTGGGGGAGGTAGATCCGGTCGCGGCCCAGGTCCTCGACGACGTCCTGCAGGTGCTCGACGATCTGCAGCGCGGTGCAGATCTCGTCGGAGTAAGCGATCCGCTCCTCGGTGGCCCGGCCGAACACGTGCAGCACGATCCGGCCGACCGGATCGGCGGACAGCGCACAGTAGGCGACCAAGTCCGCATGGGTCGCGTAGCGGCGGACCACCTGGTCCTGCCGGTTGGCCTGGATCAGCCCCAGGAACGGCTCGATCGGCAGGTCGAGTTCGCGCACGCTCGGTTGCAGCCGGCGCAGCACCTCGAGCCTGGGGGTGCCGGTGTAGACGCGGCGCAGGTCCTGCTCGAACGCGTCGAGCTGGGCGAGTCGATCCCCTCGCGCCTCGTCGCCGATGTCGTCCACCAGGCGGGCGAAGCCGTAGACGGCCAGCAGGTGCCGGCGGTGGTCGGGACGCAGGATCCCCATCGCCACGGGAAAGTTCTCGTGGCCGGCCTGGCGCATGACCACGTCCGGGTCGATGACCGCGGCGTCGATGCCCGCCGAGTCGTCCAGGCCCGTGTCGGGCTCGCGCTCGAGACCGCGGGAATCACTCCCCATAACTCTCCCTGGGCCCCCGAAAACATTCCCAACATTACAGTTGGCCAGGAATTCGTGCCGTCCCGGTCGGTCTGACGGTTCAGCTTGCCCGATCGAAGTCGGATCGATCAAGCACCGAGAACACGCGTGTCATAGCTCACCCGGACTTTTCCTTCACGAAACACTTTTGTTATCACCACGAACGCCCTGGCCGGCGATGGTGTTCCCCGTACCACACAGGACGTCCGGCATGCCCTGGTGGATTCCGGGCACCTGGGGAGGTTTCGTTCCGCGAACCCTCCCTGTGGAGTAGTGCGGAGTTCCGCCTTCCGCATGAGGAGTACCGCGATTATCCGTGCCCAATGGACCAAGCGGGGTCGATAAAGCGAGTGGCCGGCGAAATGTTGATCAACTTTCCGGATTTGCGGAATACCCGGAGGATAGCGCGCGCGTCGACACGCCGCCGTAGACCGAATCGATACCCGAATGCGCGACCACAGTCGACCCGGGTCGCCTAACGGTCCGCGCATCCGGGACTTTTGCCCCTGCGCACGCCGGCCGCGCGCGGGCAAGCTTGAGGGATGGCGGACGACACGATTCGACACCCCGGGGCGCCGGTGGACCTCGCCCCGAGGGACGCGCTGGGCCTGATGGCCTCGGTGCCGATCGGCCGGGTCGTGTTCAACCTGGACGCGCTGCCCGCGATCCTGCCGGTGCACTTCCGCTTCGACCGGGGTGCGCTCACCTTCCGCACGGCGGCCGACCAGCGCGTGCACGCGGCGCTGCACGACTGTGTCTGCGCGTTCGAGGCGGACTCCTACGACCCACACGCGCACACCGGCTGGACGGTCACCGTCACCGGGCGGGTGCTGCGGGTGGACGAGCCGACCGAGTGCACCCGGCTGGCCCGGCTGCTGCCGCGCACGTGGGACACGGGTCGGCCGCACCGGATCTTCCGGCTCGACCCGGAGGTGGTCGCCGGGCGGCTGCTCGGGCCGGCCGGCGCGCCGATATCGGCCTGAACTCACCGAGGGTGGTGGCAGGCCACCTCCACGTCGCCGAGCGGTTCGGCGAGCGGTCGCCGTTCGACGCACACCTCGGTCGCGAACGGACAGCGCGGGTGGTACCCGCAACCGGCCGGCGGGTCGAGCGGCGAGGGCACCTCGCCGACGATGCCCTCGCCGAGGGCCGCCGCGCTCGCCGGGCCGACCCGGGCCGGATCGGGCACCGGCACACTGGCCAGCAGGGCGAGCGGATACGGATGCCGCGGCCGGGCCAGCACCCGCTCGGCCGGGCCCAGTTCCACGATCCGCCCCAGGTACATCACCGCAGCCCGATCGGCGAGCCGGCGGGCGATGTCGATCTCGTGGGTGATCACCACGATCGCCAGGTCCAGGTCGGCCCGCAGCCGCAGCAGCAGCTCGACCACCGTCGCCTTGACACTCGCGTCCAGGCTCGCGGTCGGCTCGTCCAACACCAGGACGCGCGGGCGCACCGACAACGCGCGCGCGAGCACCAGGCGGGCCAGTTCGCCGCCGCTGACCTCACCGGGCAGCCGGTCCAGGTGATCCGCCGTCAGGCCCACCCGCTCGACCAGATCCAGGACCAGCGCGTCCCGTTCGGCCCGGTTCGCGGCCAACCCGTGCACCCGCAGCGGCTGATGCAACGCGTGCCGCAGGGTGCGCCGGCGGTTGAACGCGGCGCGCGGGTTCTGCGTGACCAGTTGGATCAGCCGCTGATCGGCGGGGGTACGGACGCCGGCCAACTCGCGCCCGGCGAGCGAGACGGTGCCGGCCGTCGCGGTATCGAGACCCGCGAGCACGCGGGCCACGGTGGTCTTCCCGGACCCGGACTCCCCGACGATCGTGAGCACCTCCCCGGCCGCCACCTCGAACGAGACATCCTCGACCGCCGCCACCACCCGCGGCCCGACCCGCCGAAATCCCGGCGCACGCGGCAGGGTGAACCGCCTGGTCAGCCCGGACACGCCCAACAACGCGGTCACGACCCGACCCCCTCGTCCCCCCGGTGACAGCCCACATCGCGCGCACCGAACCCGACGGCCGGCCCGCGCGCGCCCGAAAGCGCGGCCTCCCGTTCCACCCGACGGCGGCCCGGATCGCCCCCCACACGCCCGAGGCCCGGCCCGCGCGCGCTCGACGCCGCCGTCACGACCCATCCCCCCGCCCCACGCAGTGGCACCGCACCTCGTTCGGGCCGTGCCGGATCGGGTCGGGCATACGCTCGTGGCACACGTCCAGCACGTCCGGGCAGCGCGGCGCGAACGGGCAGCCGGGGAGCAGGTTCGCGCCGTCCGGGCTGCCCTCGACCGCGCGCAGCGGTCGGTCGGCCGGGGTCGTGGCGGGCATCGCGGCGATCAGCGCCCTGGTGTACGGATGCCGGGGCGCGGCGAAGATCTCCCGCACCGGCGCCGTCTCCACGAGCCGCCCGCCGTACATCACGCCCACCCGATCACAGATCGTGGACACCACCGCGAGGTCGTGCGAGACGTAGACCATGGCCAGCCCGAGCTTGTCCCGCAGGGTCAGCAACAACCGCAACACCTGCGCCTGTACGGTCGCGTCCAGGGTCGTGGTCGGCTCGTCGGCGAGGAGCAGCGCGGGCTCGTGGGCCAGCGCCGCGATCGCGATCACCACCCGCTGGAGTTGCCCGCCGGAGAAGCCGCCCGGCAGATCGTGCGGCCGGTCCAGGACCGGACCCAGGCCGATCCCGAGCAGCGTCTCGCGTACCTCGACATCGTCGAGCCGATCGCCGAGATACCAGCGCAGTTGGCGCACCACCGGGGTGGTCGGCGCCAGCGAGGTCATCGGCTGTTGCGGAACGAACGCCAGTCGGCGACCGCGTACCCGGCGCAGTTCCCGCTCGCGCATCGCGACCAGGTCCGCGCCCTCGAACTCGAGGCCCGCCGCCCGGCGCCGCGCACCGGCCGGCAGCAGGCCGGTCAGCGCGGCACACACGCTGCTCTTGCCGCTGCCCGACTCGCCGACCAGACCCAGGATCTCGCCCGGCGCCACGTCGAAGGAGACCCCGCGCACCGCGGGCACCGAACCGGCCGACCCGCGATAGGTGACGTCGAGATCGCGCACCCGCAACAGCGGCGTCGCGCTCGCGCTCGTCCTCGTACTCGTACTCGTACTCGTCATCAAACGAACCGCAGGTGTTGCGGATCGAGCCGGCTGATCCGCAACATCGTCGGGTCCAACGGCGACAGTTCGGCCCGCTGGGCGAGCGCCAGCTTCGGGTACACCGGCGGGGTGATCACCGCGTCCTCCGCGAGCAACCGGTCCACCCGGCCCAGCGCGGCCACCCGTTCCGCGGCGTCCGAGGTCTGCCAGATGGTGTCGATCAGCCGGTCCACCTCGGGGTTGGCGTAGCCGCAGGAGAGCACGTTGGTGGAGCCCGCCGGGGCGAGGGTGAGGTAGTTCGCCGGGCCGGACGTGAAGCCCGACGAGAAGGTGTTCATCAGCATGTCGTAGTCGCGCGAGAGCCACTTGTTCGACCATGGCCCGCCCGGGAGTTGCTCGATGGTGACGTCGAGGCCGACCTGCTTCCAGCCCGCGACCAGCACCTGGGCGATGTCGCGGATCCCCTGGTTGGTACCGATGGTGACGGTGAACGAGCGCTTGGACGTCTTGGCCCGGGCCAGCGACTCGCGGGCCCGGGTCAGGTCCGGCGTGGGCGGGAAGGGCTGCAACGCGGCGTCGTAGCCGAGTTCGGCAGGCCCGATCGGCCCCTGCCCGATGGTGCCCTCGCCGCCGTACACCCGCTGGAGTACGCCCTGGCGGTCCATCGAGAGCGCGACCGCCCTACGGAAGTCGGGGTCGCTGAACGGCTCCTTGCGCATCATCACGTAGCTGAGCACGTCCAGTGGCGCCTCGGTGAGCACCAGCGCCAGCGACTTGTCCCTGCGGATCGTGTCGAACGTGGCGAAGGACGGCGTGGTGATCAGGTCGACCTTGCCCTGCCGCAGGCTCAGTACCCGGGTGTTGGCGTCGCTGAAGACGGTGTACTCGATGCCCTTGAACGCGGGCGCGGCGCCGCCGCTGTACTGGCCGCCGTGGTAGCGGTCGAAGCGGGAGAGGGTGAAGCTCTGGCCGGCCACGAACCGGTCCAGCCGGTACGGCCCGGTGCCCATCATGGTGTCCTTGCGGGCCACGAAGTCCTTGTGGGTGATGGGCAGGTTGGTCAGGTGCGAGCGGAGCAGGCCGTAGGGCTTGCTCAGCACGATCCGTACCGTGTGCTCGTCCACCTTCTCGAACCGGGAGAGGTAGCCGAGCATGTAGGTGATCCACTCGCTGCCCGCCGCCAGATCGAGCATGTGCGCGAGGGTGGCCACCACGTCGTCCGCCGTGAACGGCGCGCCGTTGTGCCAGGTCACGCCTTGACGCAGGCGGATCGTCCAGGCCAACTTGTCGTCGCTGAGCTCCGGTTCGCCGTCGGCCAGGAGCGGCACCGAGGCGAGCTTGGCGTCGTAGCCGTACAGGCTCTCCATGATCGGCTCGGCGATCCACCGGGTGATCTCCGAGCCGGAGTCGAGCGGATTGAGGCTGCTGGGCGCGGAGGCGACGCCGATCCGCAGGATGCCGTCCCGGTGCCGGTCGGCCACCCGCTTGGCACCGGAGGAGCTCGAACACGCGGTGAGCACGCCCGTGCCGCCGGCCGCCGCGAGCGCCGCGAGGCCGAGAAAGCCTCGACGGTTCAGGCCGACTGTGCGTACCGGTGTCACGGGGTCTCCTTCGAAATGGGGCTCGGAGTCGGGCTCGGAATCGGGGTTGGGGTCGGGGTTGGGGTCGGGGTCTGGGTCTGGGTCTGGGTCTGGGTCTGGGTCTGGGTCGATCGTGCCGGGCGCCTCGCGGCCGGGTCGCCGAGCAGGTTGAAGCCCAGGATGCCGAGCACCAGGACCGTGCCGGGCAGCGTGGCGTACCACCAGTCGCCGCCGATGATCTGCCCGCCGGCGTCGGCGATCAGATTGCCCAGGGTGGCCGTCGGCGGGGCCACGCCCAGGCCCAGGAAGCTCAGGCCGCCCTCGGCGAAGACCGCGATGGCCATCGCCAGGCACGCCTGGCCGAGCACCGGCGGCCAGACGTTGACCAGCACCTCGCGAAAGAGGATCTCCCGGGTCGGCACGCCCAGTCCGCGCAGGTTGGCCACGTAGTCCTCCTGCATCTCCACCACCGTCGCGGCCCGCGCGACCCGGGCGAAGTAGGGCACGAAGCCCAGTCCGATGGCGAATGCCACGCGGGCCCCGTTGCCGACGGTGACCGGCCCGAAGTGCATGTCCGCGGTGCCCATCAGGCCGATCAGAAACATCACGAAGACGAACTGCGGGAGCGCCTGGAGGGTTTCCACCGTGCGCATCAGCAGCCCGTCCAGCCGGCCGCCGTGCCGGTAGCCGGCGAGTAGGCCGAGCGGCATGCCGACCACGACCGCGAAGCCGACCGAGGTCAGGCAGATCAGCAGCGAGGTCCAGGCGCCCTGCGCGGTCCGGGCGAGCAGGTCGCGACCGAGGTGGTCGGTGCCGAACGGATGGTCGAGCGACGGCGCCTCGGGCCCCGGGGTGACCAGTGCGGTGGGGTCGCCGTGCAGCCGGCCGACGGTGGCGACCAGGAGGTAGAGCAGCACGCAGGTCAGCCCGAGCCAACCGGCCACGCCCAGGCGCGGCAGCCGCAGCCGGGCCCTCATCCGGCCACCCGCCCGAGTTCGTCCCGGCCGCGGCCGTGGACGCCGGTACGCGGATCCACCAGCGGGTAGAGCAGGTCGACCACCAGGTTCAGCAGCAGGAAGATCGCCGAGGTGGCCACACACGCGCCCAGCGCGAGCGGATAGTCCTGCCGCTGGAAGGCGGTGACCATCAGCTGCCCGATCCCCGGAATCTGGAACACGTTCTCGATCAGTACGGTGCCCGAGAGCAGCCCGCCGATCAATACGCCGGCCACCGTCAGCGTCGGCACCAGCGCGCCGCGCAGCGCCACCCGACGCAGCGTCAGCCATCGCGACCCGCCCATCGCGCGCGCGAACAGCGCGTGGTCGGAGGCCATCGCGTCGGCCAGGCCGCCGCGCAACGAGCGGGTGAGCATCGCGAAGGTGGCCAGGCCGAGCACAATCGCGGGCAGCACGAGCACCTTCAGGTTGGTCGCGGGGTCCTCGGTGAAGGTGACGAAGCCGCCCGCGTTGGGGAGCAGGTCGGGATGACTGTCGCCGACCAGTACGAGCGCGACCACCGCGAGCCAGTAGCCCGGCAGCGACATCGCCAGCACGGTCAACACCCGGGTGCCGTGGTCGACCGCCCCGCCCCGGCGCAGCACCGACCACGCGCCCAGGAGGGCAGCCGGGACGAGTGCGAACACCGAGGCGAGCAGCCCGAGTTCGAGCGAGATCGGCAGCGCCCGGCCGATCTGGTCGGCCACCGAGGAGTCGTCGTAGAGCGAGTTGCCCAGATCCCCGTGCAGCGCGCCGCCGAGATAGTCGAGGTATTGGGTGAGCAGCGGGCGATCCAGGCCCATCCGGTGCTCGACCGCGGCGCGGGCCACCGGATCGGCCGCGACCTGCGGCGCGAGCTGGTTGACCGGGCTCACCGGGGAGGCGTGCAGCAGCAGGAACAGGCCGGTCACGACGGCGAACATGACCACGACGACGCCGAGGACGCGCCGCACCAGGTAGTTCGTCATCTCTCTCCTGCCGATCGATACGCCGTCCATTGTCGGACGGCGCATCGAACGGTGGGCCCCCGGGGCGTGCGGTGTGTCCCGCCCGGGCGTCGGGCGGCGGTCGGGCGGTGTCGGGCAGTGGTCAGGCGGTCTTGCGGAACCGCTCCAGGTCCTGCCCGAGTTCGCGCAGTACGGCGCTGTTGATGTCGTACGCGAACAGCACCTCCTGGATCACCAGTTCCTGCTCCTGCGCGTCCCACGGGGCGTTGTTCATCGCGGCCCGGTAGGCGTCCTTCCACACGGTCAGATCGCCGAGCCGGTCGAACACGTAGAAGTCGCTGCCCTGGGTGCCCGGCAGGTCGTAGTGCTTGCGCATCTGCTTGGCGATGAACTGGCCGCCGGACATGTCGCCGAGGTAGCGGGTGTAGTGGTGCGCGACGAAGCCGCCGGCCCAGTCGTAGCACTTCTCCCGCATCCGGTCGGCGTAGCGCCGGGTGGCCTCGTTGGCGGGCCACCGCTCCTTCCAGTCGGCGCCGGCCAGGAAGCGCATGTCGGCCTCCAGGATGGCCCGCCGGTCCAGCCGGGCGTCCGCGAACGGGGCGCCGATCGGGTCGTTGCGCATGGTGTCCGCGGCGTCGTCGAGGACCACGTAGGCCCAGTAGTGCTGGGCCACCATCGCGGTGTACGCGTCCCGGGTCAGCTCGCCCTTCATCAGCGCCTCGAGGAAGCCCGAGCCCTCGGCCTCCTGGTGGAAGGCCCACGAGCGCTTGCGCAGCGACTCGGCGAAGGTCGGGGTGGCACCGGCGGTCTCGGCGGTCTCGGTCGTGGTCATGAGGTTTCCCCTAGGTGCGACAAGATCCACCGAACGCGCACGAAGTACGTGGGAATCACGTGGCAATCACGTAGGAAGTCACGTAGGAAGTCACGTAGGAATGCGTGCGAACGGTGCGAACTGTGATGGATGGGCGACGATGCCCGTGCGGATTGGGCACTTTTGCCCAGGGCGAAGCACTCCCGGCGATTCGGGTCGCCACCCGTTTCCACCGGCCCTCGCAGTCTGTGTGGCGCGATGCGGTGCCGTCAATAAGTTACCGACAACTTGTCGGCACGTTGTCGGCGGGGTCGCGTTCGACCCGATCGACGGCCGGGAGGAGCATGTATCGATGCCCGCTCCGGGCCCGTCGCGAGCACCTTCGGGGTCACCCCCGCAGGTTCCGGCGACCGGACCCGGTCTTAGGATAGCCTCACCTCCAATCATTCCGTACGCAGTCGTACGGTCGGCCCAGAGGACACCACGTGAGCCCAGCCCGTACCGGACGCCTCGGCGGCGCCGTCGTCGCCGTGATCCTCCTGCTCGCCTGGTCGGCCGTCGGCCTGGCCGGCCCCGCGCACGCGTCGGGTACCCCGGCGGCGGGCAAGGCCACCCTGACCGCGGCGAAGACCACCGGACTGAACCCGGCGGGCGACGTGGTCAAGCTGGTCGGCAAGGGCTTCACGCCGGGAGTGCGGCTGTTCATCCTGCCCTGCGACCCGGCCCAGGGCGCGGGCCGCGCGTGCGACATGGGCTCGTTCGCCGGACCCACCGAGGCGGACGCGACCGGCTCGTTCAGCACCGACGTCAAGGTCATCGCCAAGTTCGGCGCGGTCGACTGCCTCAAGACCCGCTGTGCGATCGCCACGTCCAACTCGGCCAACGGCAAGGACCGTACGCAGGAGGCCTACCTGCCGATCGGCTTCGAGGGCGAGGCCCCGGGCCTGCCCGCGAGCCCGGCCCCGGCCACGGCGGCCCCGCAGGCGGGTGCGCCGGGGGCCGGCGGGGCGCCGCAGACCTCGGCTCAGGCGCCGGCCGCGGCGCCGAGTGCCGCGGCCGGTCAGGCCGCGTCGAAGTCCTCGTCCGAGAAGGACGACGGCGACGACAACACCGGGCTGATCATCGGCGTGGTCGCCGCCGTCGTGGTGGTCCTGGCCATCGCCGGCGCGGTCGTGGTCAAGCGCCGCCGGCCGAGCGCCTGATCCGCCGCTCCCCCATCTTCTTGTCCCTCGTTCCCAGCGTTCCCAGCCTTCGGAGCAACTCCATGCGCAAGTCCCGTACGACGGTCGCCGCCGTCGCCGCCGCCGGTGCGATCGGCCTCGGCCTCACCACGTTCGCCGCCGCGCCCGCGTCGGCCGCCGACGCGCCGACCATCACCCTGTCCAAGTCCACCGGCCTGGCCGCCGGCGGCGAGGAGATCACGGTCACCGGCAAGGGCTACAAGCCGGGCAAGGGCGTCTACATCGCGCAGACCGTGGCCAAGCCGGCCGGAGGGGTGCCCACCCAGTACGGCAATGCGGGCTATGTCCCGCAGGTCGGTCCGGACGGCACCTTCTCGGTGAAGATCAAGCCCGCGCAGACCTTCGAGGGCAAGGACAAGACGAAGGTCGACTGCGCCGCCACCGCGTGCTTCGTGGCCACGTTCAACGACCACACCGACATCGCCAACCGGGACCAGGACGTCTGGATGCCGGTGACCTTCGGCACCGCCCCCGCCGCCCCCGCCACGCAGCCGCCCGCCGGCACCACGCCGCAGACCGGCGCCACCACCGAGGCCGGGCAGCCGCAGCTGCCCAAGACCGGCGCGTCGAGCACGCAGCTCGGCTACCTGGGCGCGGGCATCCTGGTGGTCGGCGTGGGCGCGGTGTTCGCGTCGCGTCGGCGCCGCGACTCGGTGCGCGGCTGACCCATCCTCGACCCCTACCGCCGGAGGCGACCCGCATGAGCGAGGCGACCGTCAACCCGTTCGGACCGGACGCGATCACCGCCGTCCGCAAGCACATGAACGACGACCACCCCGACGACTGCCTGCTCATCGCGCGCGGCCTGGGCGGACAACCCGAGGCCACCGCGGCGACGATGACCGGCCTGGACGGCGAAGCGGCCTACTACTCGGCGATCGTGGCGGGCGAGCCGGTCGCGGTGCGCGTGCCGTGGAGCCGGTCGATCACCGAGCGGCGCGAGGTGCGCATCGAGGTCGTCGCGCAGTACCACGCGGCCTGCGAGGCACTCGGCGTGCCGGCGCGCGGCGAGGGCGAGCACTGAGCGGCGCGGCCGATCGGCAGGAACCGGCGAGCGGATCGGCAGGAACCGGCAGGCCGATCGGCCCGACCACCTACCTGTGGTCACCCGTACTGGTGGTCACCCGTACTTGTAGTCACACGTACCTGTAGTCACCTGTACGTGTAGTCGTCACCTGTACGTGTAACACGTGTCATGCCGACGACCCGGGAGGAAGGTCTCCCGGGTCGTCGGCGTTGTCGTGTCCGGGAAAACCAGTCGGCCGCACCTGTACCAATAGATATAGTGAGCTTCGCTCAGTACCAGGCTCCGCCCCTCGACGCGCCCCGCGCTCCTCCGCCCCCCGAATGAAGGCCCCAGCCGCATGCCGCCCATATCCGCGTCACGTCTCAGCCAGAAGGTCGTGGTCGGCGCCGTCTTCGTCGCCGCGATGTTCGTCAACATCCTCGACGTCACCATCATCAACGTCGCGCTGCCCGCCATCGGCAAGGACCTCGGCGCGTCCCAGGCATCGCTGGCCACGGTCGCGGTCGGCTACCTGGTGAGCCTGGCGGTGTTCATCCCCGCCTCCGGCTGGCTCGGCGACCGGTTCGGCACCAAGCGGATCTTCCTGATCGCCCTGGCCGTCTTCACCGGCGCGTCCGCACTGTGCGGCCTGGCGCAGAGCATCGACCAGCTCGTCCTGTTCCGCATCCTCCAGGGCGCGGGCGGCGGCATGTTGACCCCGGTCGGCATGGCCATGATGTTCCGGGTCTTCCCGCCCGAGGAGCGCGTGCGCGCGTCCCGCATCCTGATGGTCCCCACCGCACTGGCCCCCGCACTCGGCCCGGTACTCGGCGGCCTGCTCGTGGACAAGGCGTCCTGGCACTGGGTCTTCTACATCAACCTGCCGGTGGGCCTGGCCGCGTTCGTGTTCGGCCTGGTCTTCCTGGAGGAGTACCGGAACCCGAAGGCGGGCCGCTTCGACCTGCCGGGCTTCGTCCTCTCCGGCGCGGGCTTCGCGCTGCTCATGTACGCGCTGAGCGAGGGCGCGTCCAAGGGCTGGGGCTCGCCGATCATCCTGTCCACCGGAATCGCCGGACTGATCCTGTGTATTGCCATGGTCTTCGTCGAACTCCGGGTCAAGGAGCCGATGTTGCACCTGCGCCTGCTCCGCGACCGGCTGTTCGTCAGCACCAACGTGGTCTCGATGGTCAACTCGGCCGCGTTCCTGGGCGTGCTGTACGTCTTCCCGCTGATGCAGCAGCAGGCGTTCGGGAAGAGCGCCCTGGAGACCGGCCTGCTCACCTTCCCCGAGGCGTTCGGCGTGGTGCTCGCCACCCAGTGGGTCTCGCGCCTGTACCCGGTGGTCGGCCCGCGCCGGTTGATGGCGGGCGGCCTGCTCGGCATCGGCGCGTGTGCGGCGCTGCTCTCGCTGGTCGACGGGGACACCTCGGCGGCGCTGATCGTGGTGCTGATGTTCTGCACCGGCGCGTCGATGGCCCACGTGATGATCCCGATGCAGGCGGCGGCGTTCGCGCGTACGGCCCCGGCGGACAACGGCCGCGCCTCGACCATCTTCAACGTCCAGCGCCAACTCGGCTCGGCCCTCGGCGTCGCGCTGCTGGCCAGCGTGCTGGCCGGGATCGGCACGATGACCATCAAGTCCGGTGCCGCCCCCAGCCCGAACCTGCACGCCTACCACGTGGCCTTCCTGGTCGCGGCGGGCCTGGCGGTGCTCGGCGCGATCGCCGCCTTGACGATCCGCGACAACGACGCGGCCTCGACACTCCGGAAGAAGACCGAGGTGGTCCCGGCGGGCGAGCCGATCACGGAGAGCGCGGCGGTCTGAGTCAACGCCTACCCGGGCTGATTTGCTTTGTCCGGCGTTTTGCTTTGTTTGGCGTTCGGGGACAACGCGTCCGAGGACAACGCGTCCGGGTGGCGGACCGGATCCGAGTCGGCGCGGGGCGCCCCGTACGGTACGAATCCTCGGTATCAGCGCGGAATCAATGCGGAATCGACGCGGGAATCAACGCGGGAATCGACGCGGACAAGCGCCTGGGTGGATGGAGAGTCGGTCGTGAGCGAGCGCAACGTGGTCTGGCACGAGGGCGGTGTGACGCGCGAGCGGCGTCCGGCGCTCGGGGCGACGATCTGGTTCACCGGCCTGTCCGGCTCGGGCAAGTCCACGGTCGCGGTGATCGCCGAACGGCTCCTGGTCGAGCGCGGGGTCACCGCGTACCGGCTGGACGGGGACAACGTCCGGCTCGGCCTCAATGGTGACCTCGGATTCGGCCCCGAGGACCGTACGGAGAACATCCGCCGCGTCGGCGAGGTGGCCCGGCTGTTCGCCGACGCGGGTGTGATCGCGATCGTCCCGGTGATCAGCCCCTATCGCGCCGACCGCGACCGGGTCCGGGCCCTGCACGCCGGGGACGGGCTGCCGTTCCTGGAGGTGTTCGTGGACACCCCGATCGAGGAGTGCGAACGCCGCGACCCGAAGGGCCTGTACGCGAAGGCGCGGCGCGGCGAGATCGGCGACTTCACCGGCATCTCGGCCCCGTACGAGGCCCCGGACGCCCCGGAGTTGCGCCTGACCCCGGCCGACGGCGACCCGGAGCAGCAGGCGGCCAAGCTGGTGGCGCTGCTGGACGCGACGCTGCTCGGGGGGTAGCGGGCCACCTGCTGACGTGATGTCAGGACCCGTGGATCCTTGGCGGATTCACGGGTCCTGACATCACGTCATATCGAATCGGGACTCGGTTCGGGACTCGGTTCGGGACTCAGTGCAGCAGACCACCCGTGGCGGGCTTGCGGCCGTGCTTCATCACCAGCGCGATCACCAGCGCCAGTACGCCGCACCCGATCAGGATCCAAAAGCCGGTGGTGAAGGCGTCCGTGGTGTACGTACAGCCCCGCTCGTTGCACGCGTCCTGGGTGGCCAGGCCCTGACCGCTCGGCGCCGGGCCGGTGATCCGCAGGCGGTTGTCGGTGAAGATCGGCGACAGGAGCGCGACGCCGACCGAGGCGCCGAAGGACTGGGCGACGACCAGCATGCTGGACGAGATGCCCTGCTGCTCCTGCGGTACGGCCTCGATGATCAGGTTCGGCGCGGCGGCGTAGTACATCCCGAAACCGATGCCGTAGACCACGCCGCAGATCAGCATCAGCTGCCACGAGTCGTGCAGGAACAGGTACATGAAGCCGGCCGCGGTCAGCGTCGCGACACCCACGACCATCGGCATCCGCAGCCCCCGGCGCTGCCCCCAAAGACCCGCCAGCGGGCCGGCGATCATGCTGGACATCGACTGCCAGATCAGTACGTGCAGCGCCAGTCCGAGCAGGGTGAAGCCGAGCGCGTAGTCGAGCGAGTCGTTGATCGACACGGCCGCCTTGACCTGGTCGGCGATCCCCGCCCACGTCGCCTCGGGCGCGCCCATGGCCTTGGCGCCCTGGACGGCGCCGGCGCCGTACTTGTCGAGCGTGTTCTGCTTGACGTCGTCCGGGGTCAGGCCCATGTAGCTGGTGAGGTAGTTCTGGATGCCGATGATCATGTTGGCCAGGAACGCGATCCCGAGCACGAGCGCTACGCGCGGGGCGGTGAGCAGCTTGAGGTCGATGATCGGGTTCGCGACCCGCTGCTCCCACAACACCCACAGCCCGATCACGAGCACGCCGACGATGGCGTACCCGAACGCGGACGGCCGACCCCAGCCCCAGGCCTGCCCCTGGCTGATGTACAGCAGGATCAACGCGAGTCCGGCGCCGAGGATGACGCCGCCGACGTAGTCCACTTTCTGCGGCACCCGCAGCTTGGACTCGGGCACCACGATCAACAGCAGCGGGATCAGGACGACCATGTAGACGACCAGGAACCAGAACAACGAGCGCCAGGTGTAGTGCTCGGTGAGCAGCCCGCCGACCACCGGCGCGAGCGCGGCCGACAGGCCGAGGCCGGTGGCCGAGACGCCGATCGCGACGGGGATGAACCTGCGCGGCATCAGGTCGCGGATCAGCCCGTACACGACGGCGGTCATCCCGAACGCGACCGCCTGGAGGGCGCGGCCGACCAGGAACAGCGGCCACGAACTGGTGAGCGCGCAGATCAGCGAGCCGAACAGGAACGAGACGCTGGTCGCGAGCAACAGCCGCTTCTTGCCGTAGACATCGGAAAGCTTGCCGATCAGCGGACTGACCGCGCCGCCGACCAGGCCCAGGATCACCACCATCCACGAGATGCTCTCGCCGACGGACCGAAACGACGGGGCGATCTCCGGCACGGCCGAGGAGATCATCGCGTACTGAAGCGGCACGACCTCGGAGAACATCACCACGACGGCCAGAACGGCGAACACCCGGCCTTTGGAAGCTCCTTCGAGTCGACCGGTGTCGACGGAGGAGGGATCGGGCTCGGCTTTGGGTTCGGGCTCCGGCTCGGGTTCGGGTTCGGGCTCCGGCGGCTTCGCGGGTACTTCAACGGTCGCAGACATACCGGTACTTTCCGTTCTGTGCAGGGGCGTGCACCGGACACGTGTCACTGCGGCGACACGCCCGGTTTTGTACGGAATCTTCGGGGCAAAGAGCCACTCGGCCTCGACGGGGCGGGCGCGTCTCGTGGACGATGCCAACCGGATCGGTGCACTCCAGCCGAACTGCTTGACAGTGTTTAGCACGTCAGAGGGAAGCGAGGAAGAGCGAGCGCGGGCGCGATGCCCACTGAATCCCGATTCGCAACAATAATTCCCTGACGCCTCGTCAGCTAGCTGTCGAAGTCCGAGGAGGAGAAGGAAGGCCAGCCAGGACGCGGCCGTTGCCACGGGGGTCGGCTTGGCCAGTTCGCGGCGGGGGCGGTTGGCGGGTTGGGCGTGGTGGTGTTGGGCTGGTGGGGTGGTTGGTCCTAGGTCTGGTCGGCGGGGCCGACTCGTGGCGGGTGGCCACCGTCTCGTCGTTGCTCGTCCCCTCCGGGGCCGGGGTCTTTGCTTGGTGCTCCGCATCCGTTGTTGCCCGTCCACTACGTGGCCGTTACCACCCTGGTCGGCTTCGCTGGCTCGCGGTCGGGGGCGGTTGTCGCTTGGCGTCGTGGTGTTGGGCTGGTGGCGTGGTGGCCCTGGGTCCGTTCGGCGGGGCCGGCTCGTGACGGCTGCCACCGCCTCGTCGTTGCACGTCCCCTCCGGGGCCGGGGTTTGCTTGGTGCTTCGCATCCGTTGTTGCCCGTCCACTACGTGGCCGTTACCACCCGGGACGGCTTCCTCTGACTCGCGGTCGGGGCCGTTGTGCATTGGGCGTCGTGCTGTTGGGCTGGCGCGCGGTGGCCCCGGGTCCGTTCGGCGGGGCCGGGTCGTGGCGGCTGCCACCGTCTCGTCGTTGCACGTCCCCTCCGGGGCCGGGGTCTTTGCTTGGTGCTCCGCATCCGTTGTTGCCCGTCCACTACGTGGCCGTCACTGCCCTGGACGGCATCCCCCGATTCGCGGTCGGGGGCGGTTGTCCGTGGGGCGTCGGGGTGTTCGGCCGCTGCGCAGGCGTTCCGGCCTCGTGCGAGTTGGTCGGTTTCCGTTCGGGGCGTGGGTTTGTCGGCTCGGGTTGCGCCGGTGGGGTGTGTGAGGCGCTGGGTTCTCCGTCGGCGTGCGGCCCTTTTTGTCTTGTCGTGCCTCGGTTTCGGCCCGGAGAGCACGAAACCCGCACTCGCCGGCCTGCGTAGATGCGGGTGCCGGGCAAAACCGCAGGTCACGCATCGCCCCAGGCCCTGGGAGTCTCGTCGGGATCCGGTTTCGGTCCCGAGGAGAGAGCGGGAGCCGTGAGGGGCTGCGAGACGCGGCATGGCCACCGGCCACCGAGGCCGCCAAGCGGCCGACCGCCCCCGACCACGAGCCAGGGAAGCCGACCAGGGCAGTGACGGCCACGTAGTGGACGGGCAACAACGGATGCGAAGCACCAAGAAAAAACCCCGGCCCCGGAGGGGACGAGCAACGACGAGACGGCGGCCACCTGCCACGAGACGGCCCCGCCGAACGGACCCAGAGCCACCGCGCCAGCAGCCCAACACCCCGACGCCCAAGCGGCCGACCGCCCCCGACCACGAATCGGGGAAGCCGACCAGGGCAGTAACGGCCACGTAGTGGACGGGCAACAACGGATGCGAAGCACCAAG